>JAHHGY010000002.1 GCA_019359635.1 Chroococcus sp. CMT-3BRIN-NPC107 | reverse complement strand
GCTCAATTACAACAGAAGTTAACCCAGGTGCTAGAAACAATTACACCAGAAACGATTGCTTCTCTCACTTCTTATGATTTCATTCTTGAAGCTTTGTTTGGCGCAGCTTTATAAAGAATTGGTATCACCTGCAAAGAAAAAGATATTTCCAGTGCGCTCATCCATCCGCACAAGGTTGATAGGCAAGTATAGCTTAGTAAACCAGCAGCACAACACATAGCACTGCGTTTTTTGCTCTGCTATAGGGATAACTCCGACTCCTCAATATCGTTTCATTGCGAAAATTATACTAGCCTGAGCGATGGCTCATAGGTCTACTGCGCTACCAAGGAGTTGTTAAGCTTCAAGTACTAAATGCTGATGTCTCAGCATTTAGTGCTTTAGCGATGTTTTGGTTGTGGTAAAGTGCCTGTGAACTCTCCACCTTCCCACCAAGAAAAATCGAGCCAGCCCTCATTTTCAGCATCCCATAACAATTCACCAGCAATCATTAAAGTATTAACAAATTGACTTGGAGAAATTTCCCAATGCTTTGCCATTGAATTCAAGTATTCGGTACTTGTGGCAGGTAATGATATCAATCCCTGCCCCCAATCGTCGTAACTACAAGACAAAGAATGTATAAATTTGTTGAAATATGGTTTGTATTTCTCTATTGGATGCGGTTTACTGAAATTAGTGAAGCGGACACGGTTATTAAAAAAATCTATTTTTAAAGCTGCATCATGTCCCTTAGAATCACTGCCATTAATGTAATAGTAAAGACAAGTCCCTTCCATGTTGAAGGTATGACTGGCATAAAATGCTCTAGGCTGAACAAAGTCTACACCTTCAAAATCTGCGAAAACTTCTGCTACTGACATACAAGCCCTAAATATGTCCACCACGAAAGTTTCAACGCTTAAACCTTGCTATCTAACTGCATTGCACCCAAATACTTAGTTAAATAAGGCGAAAATACTTCATATATCAATGTTAAAGGCTGCCCGTGATGCCAAAATAAATAATGTCGTCCCCAAAAAGGGCCTGTTTGTTCAAAAGCTGACTCTAACGCCGCACAATTGCCGTAATAAATCCCTTGGACATCTCTATACAACTCTGTCCGCAAGCGAGTTAAACTAGCCCAAATTGGTAAAGAGCGATTTTGTAAATACTCATCTACGTGACTTGCTTCCCACCAAGAAGTAGCATAAGCTAAACGCTGTCCTGAAGCCGTCCGCAGCCATACTTGTCTTCTTAGCCTTGGTTCGGGGATAGATTGAATCAAATCCGGCGCACCATCCAAATCCGTACCAATTAAAGACATATCAATTACATCTACTTCGGTAGGTTCTCCCGTCAAGAGTTGCAAATGGCGCGTCGGCGAACCATCCCCTAGTAGCAATAATTGCCAAGCTGGTGCTAACTGAGTGTGCGGTAAACCTTGCTGAACTTGTGCCTCACTTCCCTGCCATAGGGGTGTAAGACTATGCCAGGCGGTAGGTAAGATTACGCTGTTTGCTGTAGTAATTGCAGTCAATTTTGTTTACAAAACTTCATCACTTTTCTTAAATATAAACAATTATGAGAAGAAATAACTTTCCTAAAAACAAAAGTCCTGAATAAATTAATACTTCAGGACTTTTAAATTAAAAATGCGGAAGGCGAGACTCGAACTCGCAAGGGCAAGCCCACACGCACCTCAAGCGTGCGCGTATACCAATTCCGCCACATCCGCACGGTTTGTAGGCATAGACTAATGTAACACCTTTTTGCCAACAAGGAGAAAATAGTTGTAAATTGCCGCTAGTTGGGACTTTAGAGCCGCAGTTAAAAATAAATATAATTATTTGACTCAAAACTGCTTTAAAATAGACTTCTTGCAGTTAGTCCTCGAAGGATGGCAACCTAACTGATACAGACATTATTGTTAAAAAATGCAGTTCGATAAAATATTAATTGCCAATCGTGGAGAAATTGCTTTACGCATTCTGCGCGCCTGCGAAGAAATGGGCATTGCAACTATTGCCGTACATTCTACCGTTGACCGTCACGCCCTCCACGTCCAACTCGCCGATGAAGCGGTTTGTATTGGTGAAGCTCCTAGTAGTAAAAGTTATCTAAATATACCAGGAATAATTGCTGCCGCTTTGACTCGCAATGCTACAGCTATTCATCCCGGCTATGGCTTTTTAGCAGAAAATGCTCGGTTTGCTGAAATTTGCGCCGACCATAAAATAGCTTTTATTGGTCCTACCCCAGAAGCGATGCGGGCGATGGGGGATAAATCCACTGCTAAAGAAACTATGATTGCGGCGGGTGTACCTACCGTGCCGGGTAGCGATGGGTTGCTACAAGACGAAAAAGCCGCTCAAGAACTAGCTAATGCTATTGGCTATCCGGTGATGATTAAAGCTACAGCAGGCGGTGGTGGGCGGGGAATGCGGTTAGTACGCGATCGCGCTGATTTAATTAAGCTCTTTCTCGCTGCTAGAGGGGAAGCAGAAGCTAGTTTTGGCAATCCAGGATTGTATATAGAAAAATTTGTCGAACGTCCCCGCCATATAGAGTTCCAAATTATTGCGGATAATTACGGTAATGTAATTCATTTAGGCGAGCGGGATTGTTCAATTCAACGCCGCCATCAAAAACTATTAGAAGAAGCCCCTAGCCCCGCTCTTAGCCCAGAACTAAGGGAAAAAATGGGCGCGGCGGCGGTACGTGCAGCTAAAACAATTAACTACACTGGCGCGGGAACGGTGGAATTTTTGCTTGCGCCTAACGGCGAGTTTTATTTTATGGAGATGAATACTCGCATCCAAGTAGAACATCCAGTAACGGAGATGATTACAGGCTTTGACTTAGTTACCGAACAAATTAGAATTGCTCAAGGAGAAAAATTGTCGCACACTCAAGAGCAAGTAGTATTACAAGGTCATGCGATCGAATGTCGGATTAATGCGGAAGACCCCGATCGCGATTTTCGTCCCGCACCTGGTAGAATTAACGGCTACTTACCCCCTGGGGGCCCTGGAGTTCGCATTGATTCCCACGTTTATACCGATTACCAAATTCCGCCTTATTACGATTCTTTGATTGGTAAATTAATTGTGTGGGGACGCGATCGCCCTAGTGCCATTAAACGCATGAAAAGAGCATTGCGAGAGTTTGCACTCACAGGCGTACCAACTACGATTGGCTTTCACCAAAAAATTTTGGAAACCCCAGAATTTTTAGCGGGGGAGATTTACACCGACTTTATCGAAAAAGTGATGTTTCCTCCTAAAGAATAAACTATTGCAAGTGGGCAAACATCCGCAGTAATCCTTGCTGTCCGATGAGTATTTCTCTGACTAAGCTAAAAATTCCAATCCAAATGATTGGTGTAATATCAACGCCGCCAATGGGGGGTACTAGCTTCCGCACGGGAATTAAAAAAGGTTCTGTTGTCCAACCAACCAAATTAAAAGGCAATCGATTAAGGTCTATTTGGGGATACCAGCTAAGAACGATGCGGAAAATAAATAATAAAATCATTAAACCCAAAAATATCCCCAAACCCCAGGTAGTAATAGTAATAGCACTCATAAGTTATTGCCGCGATAGCTTGCCATCAAAAAATCTTAAAGCTTGTAAATAAACCTATACATTATTTTAACGTAAGGCTCCTAGGTCAAACAAATATAACTAACGCCCTAAAACTTCTTTGCAAGGGTGTAACAGACGATTAAAATTAAAGTGCAGTGTGTAAACAAAGGTTGATAATAGATGACTCCTTCTTTAATGAACTTCTTTTATAGTTTGCTGGCTGGTGCAGTAATTATTGTGATTCCCGCCACCGCTTTTTTGATTTTTATTAGCCAAAAAGATAAAATTGAGCGCTCTTAAGCCCCTTGGGTAGCGATCGCTGACTTCTAAATAAATATGCTTAAATAGCAAACAAGCTACTTTTATCCTCGGTAGGCTGTCAATTGTTCAAGACATAAACCGAGGCTTTTTATTTTGTAAGGCGATCGCCAAAAGTCCAAACTCTAAATCGAGACAATTGGGCTGAAAGTTTAGTTAGACTAGAGATTTTAATCGCAAGTAGTTAACATAGATTTGAGTCTTGGTAAAAAGTGATGACAAATTTTGGGCTGAACTGGGCTAGTACGCTCGCCCAGGTGAATTTTGGGGGTGGAACGCACACTCTATTAGGTATTTTGTTGGCAGTAGCGGGGGCTGCGTTGTACTTCCTACGCTCGGTTCGCCCAGAACTATCGCGGGATCACGATATCTTTTTTGCAGCTATAGGTTTAGTTTGTGGGATTATTTTAATTTCCCAAGGATGGCGACTAGACCCAATTTTACAATTTGGTCAGGTGCTGTTAGTTGGTTCTACAGTATTTTTTGCCTTTGAAAGTATCCGCCTTCGCGGTATAGCTACCGAGCAAGCCAAGCGCAATACAAAAATTGTCGATGACGATCGCCCAGTAAGCGATTACTATCAGCAAGCAGAAATAGACGAATTAGAGTTTGATTACGATCGCCCAGCACGTCCCCGGATTCCTGGAAGCCGCGATCCAAGAGCAAGTCGCCCGGATTTGTCTTACGAAGATGAAACTCCTCGCCGTCGTCTCCGCAACGATAGTTATGAAGACGAACAACCCCAGCGTTCCTCTAATCGTGGAGATGTTGATAACCCAAGACAAGTTGATAAACCCAATAAACGGCGTTCGTCTCCATCCAAGCGGGTAGAAACTCGCTATCAAGATGAATGGGATGAGCCTAAAAACCCATCGTGGGATCGACCTAAAAGTACAGATGAAGAATGGGATACGGCTTCTAGTAGTACCAGAAAGCAATCGCGTCCGAGTAACGAGCCGCCAGTGCGATCGGATGTGGAAGACTTTGATAAGCCATCTCCAAGACCGCGCAAGCGCCGCCCCACTCAAGAACCCGTACAGCCTTCTAGAGATGATGATGCTATCCCCACAGACTATGTAGATTACAAGCCTATCGATCGTAACAACAGCGATTCAGATAGTTCTACAGATTTCGATCAGTTTTAAAATCAATGAGAAACTTGTTTTAGCTGTGACGGGAATGTGAAAAAGTTTTCGATAAAATCGTTACTCCAACGCTGCTGGCGTTGGAGTTTTAGCTTGGGCTTAATTGTTTTAATTGTCTCTTGCAGTCTGGGGGGCGATACTATTATTAGTTCGGGAGCGCTAAATAGTCGCTATACCGAAGAACAACCAGCTTTAAGCGGTAACGGGCGGTATTTAGCCTATGTTTCTAATCGTGCAGGAAGTCGCAATATTTTGTTGTACGATTTGCAATTGCAGCAATTAGTTCCTTTACCGCACTTGAATCAACAGGAAACCATTGTCGAAAACCCTAGTATTAGCTACACGGGGCGCTATATCGTTTACATTACTAGCAATCGAGGTATACCAATATTGGCGCTATACGATCGCGTTACTCGTAGTTCCCAAATTCTCAATCAGTGGTATCAAGGCTTAATACGCAATCCAAATATTAGTCCTGATGGGCGGTTTATTGTTTTTGAAGGTAGCCGTCGCGGTCAGTGGGATATTGAAGTATTGGATCGAGGTACTAATGTAGAATTGGATCTTCCTGATTCTCCATTACCGGGGACATCGCCAAAGATTCGCTAGTATGATTCGATTTATTTTGCCTTTAATCATTGTCTTAATTAGCTTATTAACTGGCTGTACGGGCTATGCTAGCTTGTTAAACTATCCCTTCGATCCAGGTGGAAAAAGCTTAAATAGTCCCAGTAGCGATCTTACTCCTCAAATTGCTGGAAGATATATTGTGTTTACAAGCGATCGCCTTGGTCGTCAAAATGTTTATTTATTTGATACTATTTCCCAAACTTTAATCGATTTACCGCTCTTAAATCAGTTGGATGCAATTTCTGCTCATCCCGATGTTTCTAGCGACGGACGCTACATTGTTTTTACTGCTAGTCGTCAAGGACGCACGGGAATTTTTATTTACGATCGCGAACTGCGTCAATCTCGTAACCTTACACCCAATTTACAAGCTCAAGTCCAAAATCCCACAATTAGCGCCGATGGAAATATTATTGCTTTTGAGTCTAGCGTCAATGGTCAGTGGGATATTTTAGTTTATAACCGTTCTGGAGAAAGATTAAATATCCCGACTGTACCCCGTTAGCCAACACCAACTCCCAATTACCTAATCTTTTAAAGCCTGTACCGCTTCAATCAATCCCTTGACTTCCTCTGTTCCTTCGGAAGGCTCAAAAGATAGCGGAAACTTACCTCTAGCCAACATTCTTAACCCCAAAGGTGCAATGCTTAATAAGCCTCTAACATCCCGTAAATAATTGCCTACTACTTGCAACCCAAAAGCGCGTTCGTCAATCCAACCGCCTTGTTTGACTAACTCTACCAATACTTGACGGTGGCGAATTTGACGGCTATTTTCTGCGTCTTTATCTGCTAAAATCTCTTGTTTAATTTTAGTAATTTGATCTAAAGGCGCTACTTCCATCGGACAAACGGTATTGCAGTTAAAACAACGAGTGCAACCCCAAACTCCTTGAATACCTTTGTTGTACTCCTCTAGCCTGCTCTCTGCTTCTGTATCGCGGTTATCTGCTATCATCCGGTAGGCTTTAGCTAAAGCATGAGGCCCTACAAATTCGGGGTTTACTTCTCTAGCATTGCAAGCCGAATAACAAGCACCGCACATAATACAATTGCCATTTTGCTCAATAAGACTTCGCATTTGGGGTGTTTGCAAATATTCTCGTTCGGGAACCTTCTCCCCCGTACTCACATAAGGTTTTACAGCTTCATAGTGATTCCAGAAACTACTCATATCTACTACTAAGTCTTTAATTACGGGCATATTGCCCATTGGCGCAACGGTAATTTCTGGTGTAACATCGTTAGCTAGATTGTTGGTGCCATAAAGTTGCTTTATTTCACTACCAACATTTTCTTTACAAGCTAAAGCCGAACGCCCATCAATTCGCATCGTACAACTACCACAAATAGTATTGCGGCAATTTTTGCGAAAGGCTAAAGTTCCATCTTGCTCCCACTTAATTTTGTTGAGGCAATCCAAAATGGTATTACCAGCTTCCACCTCTAACTCGTAACTTTGAACTTGTGGTAAAGCACTGCCTGTTTGCCTAACAATTTTAAAAATAACTTGCATTTTTACGGGGAAATATTAGTATTTTTATCTGGTGACAATTAAAAAATATTTCTACACCTTGGATTAAGGGTAGTCTACAGTGATGCGCGATCGCTGCCTATTTTAGTTCTAACTTTCTCACAATTTTCATCTATATGCTTCTATTTTAAGACTCTAGTACCAAAATTTCTGGAAAAAGCTGCCGTCTTTGATAAAGAATTTAAGTTGAATGACTAGCTTTTGCCTCAAGTCTATATTTATAGTTTTTGTTTTGTCGTGCTATTAGTTGTTAGCCGTCATACGCAGTATAAGGTCATCAGTACGAACCTAAACTAGAAAACAGCTATCAACCAATCAGAGACACTATTGCTTCTAGCTTACTTTTTTGACCTCGTACCATTAATTTTTAGTGTCAGCAATACCAATGCTAATAACTACTAGCAAACAAGATAGATATATCTTGAGGCTGATGTTTGTCTAAAATTTTCCTATAACATAGCTAACCCGTAGTAACTTCTCTCCTTGGTAGTTTTGAGTACAATTTTGCAATTTGCAAAATTAGGAAGCAAGGAAAGACAGATGTATAACCTTAAAACAGCAAGTAAGATTTTGTATTCAAAATTTCTACTCTGCTATAAATTGACTTGAATAGGGTAAACTTTATGAACTATCGATTGACTTAATAACTTCAGTAAAAGCAGACTAAAATGTAAATAAAAGAGAAACGATTTGTAAAACGAGAGATTAAAGGCTATATTTTTTATAAGTCGATGAAATAGCATAAGCCCCTATTTCATTGTTTGGAAATTGTAAGGATATTTTGAGTGAGATGACTACTGAAACTTCACCATTAACGGGTAAAGCACTACTGCAAAAGGTTAAAGAACTTTCTGACTTGCCACGTCGAGAAAGAGCCAAGCGCTGTGGATATTACACTGTAACTAAAAACAATCAGACTCGCGTTAATTTAACAGATTTTTACGACGCATTATTAGCAGCACGCGGAATTCCTCTTAGCCCCGAAAAACCAAAAGATGGTCGTGGACGGGAACCTACAAATAAAGTTAGCGTACACAAAAACTACCAAATTGTGATCGGTGCAACTTATACTCAGCAAATGGGTCTGAAAAGTGGAGATCAATTTGAAATCAAGTTAGGTTATAAGCACATCCACTTGATTCAGATTGACAGTGACAAAAATGATAGCGACGGCGACGAGGATGAAGAATAAATAGATCGAGTAGTTAAGGTAATAACTACTAAAATAGCGCGTTGAAATTGGGATAGAAGAAAAAAAAGCAAGTAATACCTCCTGCTAGATTTTATTAATTTCAGCCTAGAAAACTGTTGCAGTGTGATGATGGATGTAAGATTGAGACTAAACTTAGCAGATTTTTTTTTGCTAGAGTTTTTGAACGCCCTACCTTCATCACTGCTTCAAGTGACAATTTTTTTCGTTACTTGGGCTTGTTTGTGGTTGCCAATAGCCGTTGCCATTGCAATTATTTTACAAAAAGATAAGGCAACTTTGGCTAGTTGGCAACTTTTGAAACCAATAACCGCAGAGCAAAAATTACCCTTACTAGCATCACTTTATCTAATAGCTCCTATGGTTTTATGGGGAGTCAATTGGGTAATTGGTGATTCTTTTTTTAGTTATGGCGTAGTCTGGGATTGGTCAATTTTACAATCGAACGGCGTAGGATTTGTAATTGGCGCGATTGGTTTAGCGATATTATTTGGATTGCAAACACTGCTAGGTTGGGTAAAGTGGCAGATACCAGAAAAAAAAATAATCTCAGTTACGTTACCCATTTTATTACTAGCAGTTTGGATTAGCGCCACAGAAGAATTAATATTTCGCGGTTTTGTATTGACTCAATTGCAGCAAAACTACTCAATATACATAGCTGCGGCAATTTGCAGTCTAATTTTTGCCGTACTACATTTAGTTTGGGAACAAAAAGAGACGTTACCCCAATTACCGGGATTGTGGTTACTAGGGATGATTTTAGTGTTAGCAAGATATGTAGATAAGGGAAACTTAGGTTTAGCTTGGGGATTGCATAGCGCCCTTGTGTGGGTGATCGCTACTTTAGACACAGCCGAGCTAATAACCTACACAGGAAACGTACCCCAATGGGTAACAGGAAAGTATGGGAAACCATTAGCTGGATTAATGGGAATCAGTTTTTTATTAGCTATTGGAGCGGTTTTGTGGTGGCTGGGGTTGCAGTAATAATTGCGATCGGATTTAGAGGAGAAAAGCGCGTTAAGTGGGCGACAGGTACAGAGCGAGATAATTGGACTTGTAATAGCCAGTAATTCCAATCGCGATCGCCTAGCCATGATAAAGCTATAGTTAAATGCTCTAAAGTAGCTATTGCTAAGACTATTACGCCTTGGGGTGAGATGCGATCGCATTGGTTTAATATTTCAGTTAAATTTCCGCCACTACCACCAATAAAAACGCGATCGGGATTAGGTAAATTAGCTAGAATATCCGGCGCAGCACCTTGGATTGCGGTAATGTTATTTACTTGAAAACGGCGGCAGTTTTGAGTAATTAACCCGTAACCTACAGCCGTTTTTTCGATTGCATACACTTGGCTATTAGGACATAAACGGGCAATTTCTATAGCAACTGAACCCGTACCAGCGCCAATATCCCAAACTATTTCTGGAGATTGTAAAGCAAGTTCTCCCAGTACCAATACTCTTATTTCGCGTTTTGTCATTAAGCCAGGGCGATCGCTAAAACCTAAAAAATGGCGATCGCTTATCCCAAAAAGAGGTAATTTTGTTGTATCTAATTCAGTTACTTCTTCTTGGCGCAGTAAAACAACAACATTTAAGGGTGCAAAAGTCCGCTCAATTAAGTCTGTGGCTGAAAAACAATTAACTTGCTCGTTGTCTCCGCCCAAGTTTTCGCATACCCAGAATTTGTAGTTGGTGGGTAAATCTAAAGATAAAAATAATTGCGCGATCGCCTGTGGAGTGTTAACACCGTCTGTTAGTACGGCGATTTTTTCTTTACCTTGCTGCATTCTTTGGATTAATTGGTCGCTAGAACGTCCGTGAATGCTGACAAAACAAGCATCTTGCCAAGGAACTTTAATAGCGCTAAAAGCTAACTGTACGGCGCTTAGATGGGGGTAAAAAGTTAAATTTTCGGCAGGTAATTCTAGTAAAAGCAGCCGCCCCAAACCAAAAAACAAAGGATCTCCCGTAACTAAAATTGCAATACATTCTTCTCCGGAAGAACGAATTACATTAATTGCTTGGGTAAAATCTCCCAGAACTAGGCGCTGGGCGCAATGGGTGGGGAAATAACTTAAATGGCGAGTACTTCCGATTAATAATGTGGCACGATTAACTATCTCCCGCACTTGCTCTGTTAGCCCCGCCGCACCATCTAAACCAATCCCTATTATGTGGATACTCATATAAATTTCTTATCTATTATAGAGACGTTGCACCGCAACATCTCTATAATTGGTTACAGGCGATCGCAATTAGGGCATTAACTATCGCTGCGGCTACGGGTGAACCACCTTTGCGCCCTTCCACCCGAATTTGATTAACAGCAGTATTTGCTAAGGCGGCTTTTGATTCTACAACCGAAATAAACCCAACGGGTGCGCCAATTACCAAAGCAGGGGAAATAGAGCTAGATTTTAACTCGTTGCATAATGCTAAAAGTGCTGTAGGAGCATTCCCTATTGCATAAATTGCTTCGGGAAATTGCCGCCAACACTCAATTAAACCTGTTTCGGTGCGGGTTTTGCCAGGAACAAGTGCTACCGATGCTTGCTCTACAGCGCTAATTATAGGATTATTAAAAGTTTGAGCAACTAAATTAACTATTCCTTGCTTAACCATACTGACATCGGTAACAATCGGTACGCCACGACGGATTGCTGCAACTCCCGACGCAATCGCCGTTGGGCTAAAGTAAATCAATTCTTTAAAGTCAAAGTCTGCCGTTGAGTGAATTACTCGCCGAATAATTGCATACTCAGAAGTTGTAAAATTGTGCGTGCCAATTTCACGATCGATCGCAGCGAAACTTTGCACCATAATGGGATGAATCGGCAGCATAACGCAATTAAAAGCTCAAAACTGACCAATTTGCTTCGCGGTAATAGCGCGTCATATTATCAAACTTCCTTAGCTCGGCTTGAGAGATTTTAAACTCTGGGAATTCGGACAATTGTTGATTTAGTTCGCTAATTGTGTTGCTGAGGCGATCGCGCTCTAAATCTGGCGCAACTTCCCCAAAATAGCCTAACGTAATATGAGGCGTAAAGTGATAGTGCTGTTCTAACCCTAAAGCTGTTAAATCTGGGCTTTGATAAATTGCTCGACGGAGATTTAGTATCTGGTTGTAAGCACTTTCGGTTTTTGGTACCAAAGAAACGCCGATCGCTCTTGGCATCACTATTATCGCCAAAACTTGCCACTCAATCGGGGTTGCTAGGGTTTTTGATTGCTGATACTGCTCAAATATTTTAGAAATTGCGTTGTGTAACTGAACATCAAAATTTTCTACCTTTTCTTGGGCGTAATTATAAGCACTTTCCCAGATTAAATCTGCCAAAGTAACATGAAGGCTACCAGGTGGTACGGGTACAATTAAATTATTTGGGGTAAGTTCAATTAGCTGATTTTGAAAGCTATTAAGCCTCTGATAAAACTCGATATTTTGATTATCTTCTGCGGCGGGTGGCGCAATTACGGTATAACCTGCAAAAGGTACAGCTTCTCGCCCACCTCTGGGAAGCGGCTTAAACTTCGGCGATGATTGGATATGCTGCACTTGGGTTTTATAATTTTCTGGCATTGCCAGCTTTGCTACC
Source organism: Chroococcus sp. CMT-3BRIN-NPC107 (assembly GCA_019359635.1). Classification (GTDB taxonomy): domain Bacteria; phylum Cyanobacteriota; class Cyanobacteriia; order Cyanobacteriales; family Chroococcidiopsidaceae; genus Aliterella. Next base: position 86,508 of record JAHHGY010000002.1, on the reverse strand, counting down.
CGATTTAAATAAGTCTGATAATTGTCATCCAAGATCCGTCGCCTCGCTAGAACTTACGTTATTTAAAATTTGTAGCTAACAAATACTTCCTTATGCCAATTTACTACTATTGGGGAGATGATGAATTTGCGATCGCGTCAACTGTAACTAAATTACGCGATCGCACTGTCGATCCTAATTGGGTTAGTTTTAACTTTACTCAACATCTTGATACGCCTGAGGCGGCTATTGAGGCGCTAAATCAAGCCATGACTCCACCTTTTGGTCATGGTAGTCGTTTAGTTTGGCTTGTAAATACTACTATTGGGCAACAATGCCCAGAAGAATTACTTATAGAATTAAAGCGTACTTTGCCTGTAATTCCCAATTCCTCAGTTTTGTTACTAACTAGCCGCAATAAACCTGATGGCAGGCTTAAATCTACAGCTTTGTGGAAAGAATACGCTGAAATTAAGGAGTTTTCCTTAATTCCGCCTTGGGAGACAAAGCAACTAGTGCAACAGGTAGAAAACATTGCCCATGAAGTCGGTGTAAAACTTACGTATAGCAGTACAACTCTAATTGCCCAATCTGTAGGTAGCAATACGCGCCAACTTTATAATGAGTTGACAAAGTTGCGTTTGTACGCCGGAGATTCTCAAACGCCGATAAGTACAGAAGTGGTAACTTCTTTAGTTCAATCCACATCGCAAACGAGCTTAGATTTAGTAAAAGAAGTCGCATCGGGAAATACTGCCCAGTCGTTAACCTTAGTAGCTCAATTATTAAATCGTAACGAGCCAGGTTTAAAAATTACTGCTACTTTAGTCGGACAATTTCGGACATTGTTATGGGTAAAAATTATGACCGATGCCCAAGAGCGCGATAAAAAAGTAATTGCTCAAGCGGCGGAAATTGGCAACCCCAACCGTGTCTATTTTCTTCAGCAAGAAGTAAAATCTCTTAGCGTCAAGCAACTTGCGGCAACCTTACCCTTATTACTGGAATTAGAAGCTAATCTTAAGCAAGGAGGCGAAGAAATGGCTTTGTTGCAAACCAAAGTTATACAGCTTTGTCAGCTTTTCCTTTAAACTTTCTTGTATAGCAATTAATCACTGGAACTTCTAACGCCTAAAACACTTCAGAACACATAATACCCTCCGTATTGTAGTTTTGTTAAGATCCGAAAATATGCTCAAATCCCATTTACCAGTTGCATTTTACCCAAACCGGATGTTGTTGCGAAGTCTTGTTATTTTAGGTTTTTCTTCTGTAGGATTACTTTCTGGGCTTGCTCCCGACGTTTCTGGGCGTTTTGGTATAGTGTTTAATACTGCTGCCTACGCTCAAGAGTTTAGCGATAGCGATATTGCCAAATTTGCCCGTGCAGCGTTTCCTATTGAAATAGAACGCCGAAAAACCGAGCAGAAAATTAGAGCAATGACTGGGGGAAATGTACCAGAAATTGGTTGCGATCGCCAGGAAGATATAAGCAACCTTTCGGGAGATATTCGCAGTGCGGTGGTAGATTTTTGCAAGTTTTCCGCCGACAAAATTAGAGAAAATGGTCTAGAAGTGGGACGATTCAACGCTATTAAAATTAAATATAGTAGCGACTTAGCTTTTAAAAAACGAGTAAATCAGGAATTGCGCCGTCTGCGAGGTTAAAGTTACTTATGCTAACTTTGACTCAACTTAAGCCAGCAAACGAGAATATTTTAGTTAATCTTACCTTGGCTCTAACGGCGGAAGAACGTACCCGCAGCCGCCACCGCTTTGAAACAGTAGAAGGACAAATTGTTTACTTATCCTTACCCAGAGGAACGGTATTGCAAGATGGCGATTTGCTACAAGATGACCTTCAAACTACTTTAGTGAGAGTTTGCGCCAAGTTAGAGCCTGTAATGAGTGTAACTACTACTAATTCTTTAAAATTACTAAAAGCAGCCTATCATTTGGGCAATCGTCACGTACCTATAGAAATTTCAGAACATTATTTACGTTTAGCGCCAGACTCTGTATTGCAGAAAATGCTAGAACAGCTAAACTTTGAAGTAGTTTCAGAAATTATGCCCTTTTACCCCGAACAAGGGGCGTACAAGCATCTCGAAGAGTTGTGAACCCACAGCAAAATTACGGATAATGTCACAAAAAAGCGATCGCAGTTTTACAACAGTTAAAAGCGATCGCTAGATTTAGCTAATGAAAAAATATGAATTTATGCTTCTAATTGCGCCACTAATTTAGGGACTCCCAAAGTTAAAATTTCTTGTCCTGAAGCTGTAACTAAAACATCATCTTCAATCCGAATCCCGATCCCGATCCAACGCGGATCTATTTCGCTTTGATCTTCGGCATTTGGAGTATTGGGAACAATATATATACCAGGCTCGACCGTTAAAACGTTTCCAGCTTGTAAAATATGCGGCGATTCGCCGTGCTGATAAACTCCGACATCGTGGACATCTAAGCCTAACCAATGCCCAGTACGGTGCATATAAAAGGGTTTATACTTTTCTTCTTCAATTAATTTATCAATTTCACCGCGCAAAATACCAAGTTCTACTAACCCTTCGGTGATTACCCGCACCGCCGTATCGTGAACAGCGTTGTAAGGATTACCTGGTTGAACTTGAGAAAGTGCCTGTAGTTGCGCTTCTAAGACAATTTCGTACAAGGCTTTTTGTTCGGGTGTAAACTTATTTCCGACAGGAAAAGTGCGTGTAATATCGGCGTTGTAATAGTCGTAGGCGCAGCCAGCATCAATTAGCAGCAACTCATTATCGAGCATCTGGCGGTTGTTGTCAATGTAGTGAAGTACGCAAGCATTGGCTCCCGATGCAACGATGGAAGGATAGGCGACACCCATTCCCCCCCGCAGCCGAAAAATTCGTTCCATCTCTGCTTGAATTTCGTACTCGTAACAGCCAGGACGAGCAAGTTCTCGCGCTTTGTTGTGAGCTTCTACGGAAATAGCTGCCGCTTGACGCATTAATGCAAGTTCTGACTCGCTTTTAACTAGGCGCAGGGGGTGCAATATTACATTACTGTCTTCGATCGCCATTGGCCCAATTCCGCGCTTGGGATAGGTAGCTACTAAGCGTTGCCAAAGTTTAAGGATAGTTTCATTAAAAGCGTGATCGCGTCCCAAATGATAGTAAATTCTCTCAGCTTTTTCTACATATTGCGGTAATTTCTCTGCAAGTTCCGCAATAGAATAAGCTTCATCTGCACCGTAGCGTTTTTTTGCTTCCTCTACTCCGGTGCGATAACCTGTCCAAACTTCTTTTTCGCGCTCCTTGGGTTGGACAAACAGAATAAAACGATGTTCTTCGTGGTGAGGCGCTAAAACAGCTACAGCTTCTGGCTCGTTAAATCCTGTTAAGTAGAAAAAATCGCTATCTTGGCGAAAAGTGTACTCTACATCGTTGTGCATAACTGCCATTGGCGCACTGCGAAAGATTGCCGTACCGTTGCCAATTTTTGCCATTAACTGCTGACGGCGATTTTCGTACTCTGCTTGCATAGTTTAGTTTTGTTTTTTAGTGTCTTGGCAACCTCGGCGCAGAAATCCTCTCGCACCTAAGTTTACGCTTTTATATTTATTTTAAGCTTCCCCAAAACCTCTAGCTTGAAAATCCTGCTAGTTATGCTTATTGGTGATATCCTATTGGTGTTGGGCTGCAATCCGCGAGAGGCTTTCTTTCGATGCAAGTTAATGATTTAGGTTTTGTGGCAAGTATCTTATTTGTACTTGTGCCTACGGTTTTTCTGTTGATTCTGTATATTCAAACTGCCAGCCGCGATAGCAAAAATTGATTGGCAATCGTCGGTTTAAAAAAAATCCCTACACTATTACGGTGCAGGGATTTTTTGATGGGGCAAAGGCGATCGCGCCTACCCGACAGTACGCGCCAACAATACGGGACAAGTAGCGTTTACGCGCACGTAATCTGATAGAGACGAACTAACAAGTCTGTCTATATCTACAAAGCTTTTAGCTATGGAAGGACGGCGATCGGGAGAACCAATAATTAACAAATCTACATCTTGTTCTTGAGCCAACCGACAAATTTCTTCCCCCGGTTTACCTGCAACAGCGATCGCCCGCGATTGGATTCCTTGTTTTTTTGCTTCTGCTATTGCTGGCGCTAAAACTGGGTTTTTCTCGGCGGGTGTTGCTAAGTCACCAGATTTGCCAGCGTTTTTATCAACGTTAGCTAAAATCAATTGACCGCCTTTAATGTCTCTAACTAGAAATAATGCTAATTGCAAACACTGTTTGGTAGCTTCCGATCCATCTATTGCTACCATAACGCGCTTGATTTTTTTGATGTAAATGTCATCTTTTACTAGCAACATTGGGCGCGATGACAATTGAAAAACGTACTGACTTACAGAATTTGCTAAAATTGATTGCAAGCGTTTTAACCCACGCGAACCCATAATAATTAAGTCAGCGTTTACTTCGTCAGCTACTTGACAAACGACATCTTTGGGATCTCCTTGACGTAAAATTGCTGTAACTTTACTAGCATCTAAGTTTACTGTCTCAATCGCGGAGCCTAAAATTTTTCCTCCTTCTTCCCATTTGCTAGTCATAACTTGAGCGGAAGCTTGCGCGGGGACAACGTGCAAAACTGTTACCTCTGCTTGCCCAATTGCTGGTACTTCTTTCAAAGTTTTGAGCATTTCTTCGGCGTGTCCTAGTCCTGAAACCGCTAATAATATTTTTTTTATCATTGTTTTACCTGTTACAAGTTAAGTATCATTTTTTACAATTCCTCACGCTTAGGGAGGAATTATTAGATTTTGCCGTGGCTACTTTATGGCTTTGAGCTTGAGTATTTAATCATAAAATATCCCGCGAACCTTATTATCTAAATTTGACGATTTGTTATTTTTAATAAATACGATAAAGATAAAAACGGCTCTTAGTTACGAATACAGCCAAGGGTAATTTTGTCTAGTTAAAAATAATAAAGTTATGGATATACAGAGAAAAATTGACCAATTTGTAGTTAGCGCCCAGCAAATGCGCGATATTGAAGGACGAATATTTGCCGCCGGGATGCCTGTAGCGGCATTAATGGAAAAAGTTGGATTAAATATCGCTCTTAAACTTACTGAAATATTCCCAAATCAGCGTATTGGGGTGTTAGTAGGCTCTGGCCATAATGGCGGCGATGCTTTGGTGGTGGCTCGCGAGTTACATTTTTACGGCTACAAGGTAGCTGTATACAGTCCCTTCTCTCAACATAAAGAATTAACCCATAGTCACGCTCAGTATGCAGAAAGCTTAGGAATCGAGCGGTGTAATACCATAGAAAATCTGTTAAACCAATCAGATATATTAATTGACGGCTTGTTTGGCTTTGGCTTAGAGCGCGATATTACTGATGATATTGCTAAGGCGATCGCACAAGTTAACCAATCTTCTCTACCAGTTATTAGCATTGATTTACCTTCCGGGTTACACACCGATACTGGGGAAGTATTGGGAATAGCGATTAAAGCAACTCATACTTTTTGCTTGGGGTTGTGGAAACTCGGCTTACTTCAAGATAACGCCTTAGATTACGTTGGTAAAGCTGAACTGATAGATTTTGATATTCCTTTAACCGATATTTATGCTGTATTAGGGGAAACGCCGAAGATCGAGCGAATTAGTACAGAGCTTGCGATCGCGCGTTTACCTTTACATCGTCCTGCCGTTACGCACAAATACAAGCAAGGTCATTTACTATTAATTTGCGGATCTGTTCGCTATGCTGGCGGAGCGATTTTAACTGGGTTAGGTGCAAGAGCAAGTGGTGTGGGAATGCTCTCAATTGCCGTTCCAGAATCGCTGAAACCCTTGCTAGTCGCGCAATTACCCGAAGCTTTAATTATAGGATGCCCAGAAACAGAGCTTGGCGCGATCGCCCAATTAAAATTAAGTGCAAAAACTAACTTAGATGCCTTCGATGCAATTTCCTGCGGTCCCGGTTTAACTTCTGAAGCTACGCCCATAATTGAAGAAGTATTAGATTGTAATTGTCCGTTAATTCTAGATGCGGATGGTTTAAACGTATTGGCAGAATTAGGCACTATACCTACTTTAGCCAAGCGACAAGGAAAAACTATTCTTACTCCTCATACAGGAGAATTTAAGCGCTTATTTCCCGATTTGGGGGATCTAAATTCTATGGAAGCCGTCACTTGCGCCGCTAAAACGAGCGGCGCAGTAGTTTTATTAAAAGGAGCAAGAACTAAAGTTGCTTCTCCCGATGGATTAGTTTGGATTAACCCCGAAAGTACTCCAGCTTTAGCGCGTGGCGGCAGTGGTGACGTATTAACAGGGTTAATGGGTGGATTAGTGGCTCAAAAATCTGCCTCGTCTCTGGCTGAAATTACCTCTGTTGCTGCTTGGTGGCATTCCCAAGCCGGAATTAAGGCTGCCAGAATCCGCACGGAAATGGGAGTAGATGCGTTTACCTTAACTCATTACTTATTAGCGGTATTATCAGAATTAAAAATTTGAGTTGATGCTAGTTCCGACTCGGAATAATTAAAATGTTTTAATTAATAGTTCGCTCAATTCTACCCTTATGAAGGCGGCTAACTAGATACAGTCTGCCCTTCTATGCAAAGCTTTTAGCAGTAAACCTTTCAATACATTAAAAATTTCTAATTTGAAAAGCCTAAAACTCGCTGCTTCCCGCATATACGACAGTTGGAGAAAGGATGCCAAATGACCAAATAATCCAGGTTAGCCAAGCTCTTAAGGTTAGTTACGATTGGCGCTTAGTTGTCCTTTCCTTGGTAATTGCTACTGTCAGCAGCTACACGGCTTTAGATTTAGCAAGACAAGTAGCTCTAGCTTCTGGACGTGCCAGCAAGCTTTGGCTCTTGGGAGCGGCGATCGCTCTTGGCATTAGTGTTTGGCTAATGCACTTCATCGCCATGCTGGCTTACGATTTACCTATACCTGTTAACTACAACTTTTATATCGTTTTTCTATCAATGGTAGTGGCGATCGCTTGTTGTGGCATCGGGCTGTTATTTGTAACTAAACAACCCCTAAATTGGCTGCGGTTCCTAGCAGGAGGCAGTTTTGTTGGGCTAGGGGTTATAGGTATGCACTTTACTGCTATGACAGGAATGCAATTGGCGGCAGTACCCGTGTACGATTTAAAGATTGTTGCTCTTGCCAACTTATCCACATTTATCCTTGGTTTTAGCGCTTTAGGGTTGGCATTCCATCCTATTGCCGATAAAGTTCCAGAAAATATCCGCAAGCTTGGTAGTGCAGTTTTAACTGGACTAGCGATTGACTCGCTGCACTATACAGCAGTCGCTGCAGTCAAATTTTACCCCAGCTTTAAGTTATTAAAAGAGCAGCCGCCAGGAAACGATGATTATGTACTAGCACTTTCTATTAGTATTGCGGCTTTAATTATCTTGGCACTAGCTTCTTTAGCTTCCTCTTTTGGGCAACGGCTGAGTGCCGAAATTGCTAAAGCTGAGGCATTGCAGGAGAGCGAGGAGCTATATCAAAGCTTGTACGATTTTGCTCCTGATGCGTATTTAATCGTTACAGGCGATGGCAAAATTAAATCTATAAATCAGTATGGCGCTGAAGTTTTGGGATATAGCAAACAAGAATTAATCTATCGAGATTTTTCTACCATTATTTATGAAAGTGATCGCGATTATTTTCAACAGTTATTTGCTAGTATCTTCAAGGAAAAATTGGCGATCGTTGAAGCTGAATTCCGTAAAGTTCGCAAAGACGGTTCAATTATCTGGGAACGCCAGCGCAGTCAATTAATTTTTAATAATGATGGCGAACCTATAGAATTGCGGATGATTTGCCGAGATATTACAGAAATCAAACAAGTAGAGGAGCAGTTGCGCCAGAATGCCTTTTATGACTCGCTCACAGGCTTACCCAATCGAGTGTTATTTATAGAGCGATTGGAGCAAGCAATTGGGCATAATCAAAGACACAAGGAACATTTATTTGCTGTTCTTTTTCTCGATTTAGATCGTTTTAAAGTCGTCAATGATAGTTTGGGACATTTGATGGGCGATCGCTTGTTAATTGAACTTGCCCGCCGCCTCAAATTGTGCCTGCGTCAGTCCGATACTGTCGCTCGTATTGGGGGCGATGAGTTTACAATTTTGCTAGCAGATATTAAAGATAGCAGTGATGCAGTTCGTGTTGTCGAGCGCATTCAAGAGCAATTGCAATTACCTTTTACGCTAAATGCTAATGAAGTATTTACCTCTGTTAGTATTGGCATTACTTTAAGCAATACAGGCTACAACTATGCCGAAGATGTTTTAAGAGATGCGGATATTGCCATGTACCGTGCCAAAATTCAAGGCACGGCACGTTATGAGATATTCAATGCCGATATGCACGCCCAAGCCGTTACGCTTTTGCAGCTAGAAACTGACCTCCGATTGGCAATCGAGCGCCAAGAATTTCGCTTGCAATATCAACCTATAGTCTTGCTAGAAAGCGGTAAAATTGCAGGTTTTGAAGCATTAATTCGCTGGCAGCATCCCCAAAGGGGACTTTTATCACCAGATAAATTTTTACCAACAGCTATCGAAACTGGTTTGCTGATTTCTATATGTCAGTGGGTAATCCGCACCGCTTGTCAACAGGCAAAGCAATGGCGAGCGCAGTTTCCCGATCTGCTACTAACAATTAGTATCAATCTTTCAAGTCCACGTTTCAACCAATCCAATCTTAGTAAAGAAGTTGCTGGAGTTCTGCACGATACAGATTTGGACGCATCTATATTGAAGTTAGAAATTACTGAAAATCTGATTATGACAAGCGCTGAAAAGGTAACGGCGATGCTGTATGAATTAAAAGATTTAGGGATTCAGTTATCTATTGATGATTTTGGTACGGGTTATTCATCTTTAGCTAGACTGCACGATTTTCCCATTGATGAATTAAAAATAGACCGCTTTTTTATTGACAGTATGAACAGCAATTCGGGAAACTCACAGATAGTTGAGGCAATAATTGCTCTAGGACAAAAGCTAAATTTGGATGTAACCGCAGAAGGAGTAGAAACCCCAAAACAATTAGCAAAACTGAGAGAATTGAAATGCAAATACGGGCAAGGATTTTTCTTCTCTCGCCCGTTAGATAGCGAAGCTGTGAGGGAATTACTTTTGACTAATCCCCAGTGGTAACTAAACTTCAACAGCAGTTTTATTATCTACCGATGTAAAGCGATCGCTTATTCTTTGTTCTCCATTAACTGTTAGTAGCGATTCCCCTGTAATCAAACGCGCTCCCCGGTTGCGAGTCCAATAATTCCAACCCCACTGCAACATCACAACCAGTTTGTTGTCGTATTCAATTAAAAAGTAGATATGAACAAATACCCAAGTCAGCCAAGCTAATATCCCCGAAAACTTGACAAATCCTAAATCAACTACGGCAGCATTTCTGCCAATAACAGCCAAACTACCGCGATCTAAATAGCGAAATGGTACGCTTTGGTTGCCTTTCAGCTTTTGTTGAATCAGCGTCGCTACATAGTTTCCCGCCTGCATAGCTACTGGTGCAACCCCTGGTAATGGTTTGTCGTTTTGGTGCGAAAAATTAGCCAAATCCCCTACTACAAAAATATTGGGATGCCCAACTACGCTTAAATCTGGCTCAACTAAAACTCTACCAGCGCGATCGAGTTGCACCCCAGTGCGTTCGGCAAGAATTGCCCCCATTGGCGATGCTTTTACCCCTGCTGCCCATAAAATTGTTTTGGCTGGGAGTTGTGCTACATTGTCACCTTGGCGCATAGTCACAATATCGTCAGCAATATTAGTAACTAAAGTTTTTGTCTGTACCGTTACGCCTAATTTACTTAACGATGCTTCGGCTTTTGCGGATAATTCGGGCGCGTAAGGTGGCAAAATCCGATCCATACCTTCAAGTAACAAAATTCGCGCTTCTGATGTATCGATGTTGCGGAAATCTTTTTTTAAGGTAGTGTAGGCAAGTTCGGCGATCGCTCCGGCTAATTCTACCCCCGTTGGCCCGCCGCCGACAACTACAAAAGTCAACCAAGCGCGGCGAATTGCTGGATTTGTCTCTTTTTCTGCCGCTTCAAAAGCCAAAAATATCTTCCGACGCATTTCTAGCGCGTCTTCTACAGTTTTTAATCCTGGCGCGACTTTTTCCCAATCATCGTTGCCAAAGTAGAAATGGCTAACACCTGTCGCCACAATCAAACTGTCATAATTTATTTCTTCATTTTGTAAAACAACTTTTTGCGCTTGGGCATCAATATCAATTACTTCTCCCATCAGCACTTTAGTATTTTTGCTGTGATTTAGCACCGATCGCAAAGGTGAAGAAATGTCCGCCGGAGATAGTGTCCCGGTAGCTACTTGATATAGTAAAGGTTGAAATAAATGGAAGTTGCGCTTATCAATCAAAGTGACGTTAACATTTTTGTCTCGGCTTAGAGCTTTAGCCGCGTACAATCCACCAAAGCCGCCACCAACAACAACTACATGATGGGGCGATTGATTGTTAGCATTGATCATTGCAAGTTACTTCTATAATGCCTTTATAAGTATTTATACTACTTTACATTAATTTACTGGTAATGGGCGTAGCGATCGCTACAGGTAGGCTAATTAACCAATTTGATTGCTTACATTAGTTAAGAAATCAGCCAAAAACCGTTTTTTTGCCAGTATTGCTTTTCTAAAAATTTTTCTAGCTGCTCTCCAGAAATTAGCTGTCTTTCGACTAAAAGTTCGCCTAGCTTTTTGTGTGTGCGGTTTTGCTCTATTAAAGTTTGTTCTAATTGCCATTGAGAAATCAAATTTTCTTGCACCAAAATTTCACCTAGAAGCCTATTTTGCTCTGCTAGTACGTAATTAAGGTCAGTTTCAGAAATCATATTTCGTTCTACCAGTATCTCACCTAGCTTTTTTGCCGTACTAAGCTGTTCTACTAAAGCTCGTTCTAAATCAACCTCTGAAATTAGTTTTTTGCGAATTAAAATTTGCCCTAAAAAAGCCTTCTCTATAAAATCCACAGTTTTAGTTGATGTTACTGACTATTAGCTATAGAGTATTTTTATAAATTACTTTAGTTTATGACTAAGCAAACTTTAAAATTGTTAGCGCTGGATTTCTAATTTGCAACATTGCTTTTAGCTCCACTTTGCTCGCACCCCAAACATACAAATCTTAACACAAAAGACCTTTAGTCAATTATTGTTAATTTTCTAGATAGGCAGGGGCGGTTTATTTTAATTATTATGAGCTTATATTGACCAAGCATAGTTTTGAATTTAGTTTTTTAGCCGACAATTTTTTCCATGAAAAAACCCGGCTTTAACCGGGCAGATTGATGCACTTTTAGCGTATAATCTTTGTTTTAGCAATGTTGCTATTCAAGATCGCACGTTAAAGGACAAGCCGCATAAATAGAAGTGTGTGCATTATCTACCTCACCGTTCAGCCAGCTTAACCAGGTCACTTCTGTGGGATGGATACCTTTGAAAGTTAAAACACTAGCGCCAGCAATTACTGCAAGTACATTTAAACCAATTAAGCTACCAGCTACTAGCAAAACCGCACTAATTGGCATTACTGACTGAAGAATAACTGATAGTAAAGAACCGATAGTAGCCATTAAAACAACTAAAGGAAAACCAACCACTAACAAACATACGCCTAAGGTAAAAGTCCAAATCAAAAAGCTTTTAGCCATAAACAAAAAGTAAGTTTTTCCTAGACTGGAGCTTTGAGCTAGAGCCATAATTTACCTCCAAAGGTAATAAAAGATTTTTAATTGAGTAAAATTTCTGTTGCTTAGAGCGCTTCTAGTCTGCCATTAAAAATTAGTATATAGACACCTCCTGACAATATGATCGATTAGTCATTAAAATTTACAATCAATATCCTACGTTTATGAACTCAAATATTTAATAAAGTTGATTATAAGGCTTAGAACCTATATTTGCCCTCTGAAATCAACAGCTAAAACCCTTGCTAATGTCAATTTCAAGCGTTTTTCCTTGGCTAATTTTAGGTGGGATTTATTAGATTTAAATTTAGATTAAATATTTTATTAACAATTGGCTTAATATTTCTTATAATTATCGCAATTTTTTCTCATAAACAAACCGCAGACAGAGAATATTTGCCTCTGCATTTAGACACAGATGATAATCGGAGCCATATTTTGGGAAGACTAACGGCAGAGGATAGGATTTGTCGTTGCTTGCTCTGCCCAACAAATCGGTAGGTTTAGCAATCAAGCTAGGCTGATGTTAGTTGACTTGTGATAGTCAATCTCACACCTTCCCAGCAACTTTTCAACTCCCACGTTTTATATTGACAGTCATTAGTAAGCCTAAAAGCAGTTGTAGATGTATGACAGAATCACAAAGCCCATTAAATTCGACTCGTTCAGATTCCCGCATCCCACCGCCACCACCACCAAGACAAAATGTTGCTAAGAATGTTATGCAGCAGTCGATAGCAGCCTCTCAGACCAACACTTATTCTGCGCCATTACCGCCAACTTCTGCTCATCAACCTGCGCCATTACCGCCAACTTCTGCTTATCAACCTGCACCAGTAGCCAAGGCTCAAGTAGCGCGTCCTAGTTTTGGTAAAGACGTACAACCAACTTTAGAGAAATTAGTCCAAGAAGCTTACGAACAAGGAGCTTCTGACTTGCATTTAGGTGTTGGCGAAGTGCCTCGTTTCCGCGAACGCGGTCAGATTATTATTAGTCAGTATCCAGAAACTGATGAATCTACTTTTTTTAGCTGGCTAGAAGAAATTTTGTCGGCAGCCCAAATTGCTGCATTTCGCGAACATATGGAGTACGACGGTGCGGTTCAGTACGAAGGATTGGTGCGGGTACGGATTAACATGTTTGTATCGCTAAATGGACCAGCGATGGTAATGCGGTTAATTCCCTTAAAAATTCTTAGTATGGAACAACTAGGTTTACCACCAGTTTTCCGAGATTTGTGTCATCACCACAAAGGCTTGATTTTAGTTACAGGACCAACGGGTTCGGGTAAATCTACAACGATGGCAGCAATGATTGACTATATCAATAAAGAAATGCCCAAAAACATTATCTCTATTGAAGATCCAGTCGAATTTGTGCATAAAAGTCAAAAATCGTTGATTAAGCAAAGAGAAGTAGGCATTCATACTTTAAAGTTTGATAATGCCTTGAAAGCATCTTTACGAGAAGACCCAGATATTATTCTAATTGGGGAAATGCGTGATCGCGAAACGGTAAACACTGCCCTTAAAGCCGCTCAGACCGGACACTTAGTTTTTGGTACGCTCCATACTAACGGTGCTGCTAAAACTATTGAGCGGATTTTGAACCTCTACAACCCTGAAGAACAAGCGCCAATGCGAATTCAAGTCGGCGAGTCTTTGGTAGCTGTAATCTCTCAAAGCTTGGTCAGAACTACCGATCGCAAACGAGCGGCAATTCATGAAATTATGATTAATACCGATGCAATCAAAGATTATATTTTGCGTAACGAAATTGAAGAAGTAGAATCGATTATTCCACGATGCAACTTTGAAGGGATGTGTACGATGAACCAGTCAATCTACAGACTCTATGAAGAAGGTCGAATTACCGAAGAAACAGCCTTAGAAGCCTCACCCAAACCAAATGAAATGGCGCAAATTCTTCGAGGTAGAGCTTAAACAATACCTTGCCTCGTTTTAGAAGCAAATTAGTTGAATCTCTTGCCAAATAAAGGTTTGCTGCATTTTTACTCAAGCTAGAAAGCTAATTGCTATTATAATAAGGAAGGTTGCGCTGCGACGTTGGTGACTGCCAATAATGTTTTTGATCTATGTTTTGTCCGATAAGGGAATCAAAACGTTTCGGCAGCAGTAAACCGGGCTTGTACCCGGAAACTTCAAGCTAAACGCCCTGATACCCACCTGGTTTTACCAGGTCTAAAACTGAGGTAAGACGGCGTTGCGGTCAACTTTTTAATTATCAAATTAGTTTAAATAGTGGCGTTGCTCAGTTGGTAATGGGTAGCGTTGGATAGGAAATAAGACGAAAGTAAAAGCAGAGATGCTGTCTTGTTCGTAAACTAACCCTTGAAAACTATTCCACTTTTAGCAACGAATAAATAGTTATTCGCACCAGACTTAAGCTACTAGAGTAATTAATTTTGCCCTTTTTGGTAGCGACCTTTAGGAAGGCTAGGAGTAATGCTATAAAACTTACAACTACCTTACTTGCTGCGGTTTCTCAATGCTGTTACGCTCTCTACTATTTAAAATTAGCTCTCCCTACTTATTTGCACCTTGGAAGCAAATAGATTTGTGGCTGCTGGGCTTATGCGTAAGTGTAACGCTGTTTGGCGGCATTATGATTCGCAGTGCCGAATTGAACCAAGGACTTACCGATTGGTGGCAACATTGGCTTGTAGGCGGCGTTGGCTTAATAGTAGCGATGCTAATTGCCCGGTGGCGTTACGAAAACTTGCTTCAGTTGCACTGGGTAATTTATGGGCTTACAAATATCAGCTTAATTGCAGTTATGATAATTGGCACAAGTGCCAAGGGAGCGCAACGCTGGATTACAGTAGGTGGTTTTAATCTGCAACCGTCAGAATTTGCCAAAGTTGGAGTTATTGTTACCTTAGCGGCAATTTTACACGCCAAAACTGCTTCGACAATTCCAGCTTTTGTCAAAGCTTTAGCAATTACTGCTGTACCTTGGGCTTTGGTGTTTTTACAGCCAGATTTGGGTACTTCCCTTGTATTTGGGGCGATTACTTTGGGGATGCTTTACTGGGCAAATGCGAATCCAGGCTGGCTAATATTGCTAGTTTCGCCCCTAGTTTCGATAATTTTGTTTAATATGTATCTACCCGGCTGGATAATGTGGACGATCGCCATGAGCGCGATCGCATTTTTTACCCTTCCTTGGAAGTGGATGGGGGCTGTAAGCGCTATAGCAATTAACCTGGTCGCGGGGGAATTGGGTAGTTTGCTATGGGGAATATTAAAAGATTATCAAAAAGACCGAATTATTCTGTTTCTTAATCCCGAAAAAGATCCCCTAGGGGGCGGCTATCATTTGATTCAATCGCGAATTGCGATCGGTGCTGGGGAAAAGTGGGGTCAAGGTTTAAATAACGGTACTCAAACTCAGCTTAATTTCATTCCAGAGCAGCATACAGACTTTATTTTTTCTGCCGTTGGGGAAGAATTGGGCTTTGCTGGCTGCTTAATGGTTTTATTTATTTTCTGGCTAATTTGCTGGCGGTTGATTCATATTGCCCGCACTGCTAAAGATAATTTTGGCTCGTTACTAGCAATTGGCGTACTGTCAATGCTGGTATTTCAGGTAATTGTAAATATTAGCATGACTATTGGTTTAGCCCCGGTAACGGGCATTCCTTTACCTTGGATTAGCTACGGGCGATCGGCAATGCTAACTAACTTTATTGCAATTGGAATTGTAGAATCGGTGGCAAATTATCGTCAACGGACAATTAAATATTACTAAAGGCGATCGCGCAGACCATCTTTAAAAGGCTGTATTTAGGAAGATGTGCTGCTAGAGTTAATTTTCGAGCTAAGGCAAAATAAGGTAACTTAAAAAAGTAACTTTTAACAAAAAAAATTATGCTATTTCCTGGCTCAGTAGTGCGCGTAACCAATACTAACGATACTTACTATGGTGTCACTGGCTTAGTGCAAAGAGTAACCGACGGCAAAGCGGCGGTGTTGTTTGAAGGGGGTAACTGGGATAAAATCGTCACCTTTAAATTGTCTGAACTAACACCTGTAGAAGTCACTGGACGCAAAAAAGCAAAATAGTTACTATATGCGCCTTCCTTTGCCACAATTTGCTACAGGCGATCGCCCATCTCACCATATTGCAGAGGTGATCGAAACTGCCACTACTGAATTTTTGGCTCAATGCCTCGATCCTGACGATTTGAGCTTTCCAGTTATGCCGCCTTTTGGTAGCTGGGTAAAGTCTTTAGATGAAGAATCGGGCAATCAAGTTTACGCGGTAGTTTATCATGCTACAACTATGCCCATTGATTCTATCCACCGGGCTAGAGCTTTAGGTTTATCTTTGCAAGACTTGCGCGAACAACAACCCCAAATCTTCGCCATGCTCAAAACTGAATTTCGGGCGGCAATTGTTGGATTCAAGCAACAGCAAAGTTCTAGAAGTCCTGGCCAAGTTTATCAGTACTTGCCGCCGCGTCCGCCCCAAATTCATCAAGCTGTCAATCAGTGCGAACCCCAAGAAATTGTCGATTTTAGCGAACAGTTAGATTTTTTGCGGACATTGTTGCAAGTAAATAGCGCACCAGTGGAAGCGTTGACGGCGGCGGCGATTCGAGAAATTTATCAATTGCGCTCGGGCGATCGCCCTTGGCTAGTCAAAGCTGGGCGCACTTTGAGCGTACTACTTAAGGACGACTACGATCGCCTGAAAATTATCTTGAGCCAAATCCACCCCTAGAGGGTTATTTTAAATAGCTTGCCTGTAGTACCTTATTGGCTTTAGTCGCCCAAAATGTCAAGGTTTTTTAGTTGAAACAATTTTGCTTAAAGTCAGCTAAAGGGTCGAGAGCGATCGCACTTATTAACTCGATCTAATTGAAATGAGAGCTATTATGCTAAATTCCTTACAATTTCTAGCTCAAGAATCAGCTTCACACGTTCTTGGCAATGAGCCGATCGTACCTTTTGCAATTCTACTTGTCGTTATTTTAGTTGTCCCAATTGTAAGTGAAAAGCTGCGACTACCAGGAATAGTAGGGCTATTAGCTGCGGGGGTAGCCCTTGGTAGCAATGGCTTAAATGTACTGCAAACAGACGAGCCCACCATGGAACTACTGTCAGATATTGGGCTTGTGTACCTAATGTTTGTGGCGGGGTTAGAAGTAGATATGGCGCAGTTTAAACGTACCAAAAATCGCTCTTTAGTATTTGGGACGTTTACTTTTTTAGTTCCGTTAATTATGGGAACAATTGTGGGACGGAGTTTTGACTTTGGCTGGAATGCGTCAATCTTAATTGGCTCTTTGTTTGCGTCTCATACTTTACTTGCTTACCCAATTGTCAGTCGCTTAGGTGCGATCGCCAATGAATCGGTAATTGTAACTATTGGCGCAACTATTTTTACAGATATTGGCGCGTTACTGGTATTAGCTATCTGCGTTGCCATTCATGCGGGAGACTTTACTTTTTGGCGCTTGCTAACTTTAGTCGGTTCTTTAATAATTTACTCTTTGGTCGTTCTGTTTGGCTTTGACAAAGCTGGGAAAGAATTTTTTCGGCGATCGGGAGACGAGGAAGGCAACCAATTTTTGTTTGTACTGCTTGCCGTATTTTTGTCTGCTGTTAGCGCTCAACTAATTGGAATTGAAAAAATTGTCGGCGCTTTTTTAGCCGGATTAGCAGTAAACGATGCGGTGGGGGAAGGGCCAGTTAAAGAAAAAGTTGTATTTGTCGGAAATGTATTATTTATCCCGATTTTCTTTGTCGATCTGGGCTTACTTATCGATATTCCCGCTTTTATTAAAAGCATAAGTACAATTTGGCTAACTTTGGCGATCGTAAGTGGCTTAATTGCGAGTAAATTTATTGCTGCGTTGCTGGCAAAACTTGTTTACCGTTACAAATGGAACGAGATGCTTACCATGTGGTCGCTATCTATGCCTCAAGTAGGTGCAACCTTAGCCGCCACTTTAGTAGGTTATAAAGCCGGATTGTTAACTGAAAGCGTACTAAATAGCGTTATTGTTTTAATGCTCGTTACCGCAACTTTGGGGCCTGTAATTACGAGCAAGGTAGCAGTAGGTTTAGCCCCAGCAACAACCGCCTCAGAGCCTTTATCCGACGATCGCGCAGATCGGAAGAATATCGCCGAAGGCGGCAGATTTACGGTTGTAGTCCCTGTATATAATCCCAAAACCGAGCAGTATTTAATTGAAATGGCAGCAATATTAGCGCGGCAAACTTCCGGGCGAATTATTCCCTTAGCGATCGCCAAATCTTCCGTACATATGAACGCGCCGCAAGTAGAAGTAGCTTGGCAAAAAGGATTACAGCTTATCAATAACGCCACGCAATTGAGCCAACAATTGGGAGTAGAAGCCGAACCACTATTACGTCTCGACGATCGGGTTGCTTCAGGAATTACCTGCGCTAGTCGCGAACAAAACGCCAGTTTAATTATTATGGGCTGGGGAAAACGTACTGGAATTAGATCCAAGTTGTTAGGAAATTTAATCGATAGCGTTCTTTGGACATCCCATTGTCCTGTTGCCGTAACGCGATTATTAACTTCTCCCGCAAATATTAAACAAATTTTAGTTCCGATAGAAAACCTGACACCTCAAGCATTACAACCTATTCAATTTGCGCGGCTGCTGGCATCGGCAAACGACGCGCTAGTAACGTTATTGCATATCTGCGATCGCAGGTCTAGCCCTAGTAAAATCGCTTGGATGAATTCACAACTCTTGCTGATGGTTTCTAAACTTGGTTTAGCAGGGCAAGTAGAAATTAAGATCCTTCCCCATGACAATATTGCTAATGGGATCGCCCAAGTAGCCAAACAATACGATTTAGCAGTTTTGCGTTCTGTACAGAAGCGAACCACTACAGGAGTTTTAGCTCTTAGCAATGTTAATACACAACTTATTACCGCAATTACAGGTTCGGTTGTGATGCTTGGAGAACCGCAACCAGTAGCTAATACTGTTGTTTCAGTTCAAGGTCATTCTCCTACAGCTATTGTGTGAAGTTGCTTGACAGCAAATTTTAAAAAATCCGTGCGTTTATACAGAATGTCTGGTAATTTGCTAGTTAACTTAGACAAAGCTTAATAAAGAAAAGTTCATTGTTGCTTAAATAACAATAACCAATCTTATTGTTAACTTTGCCAAACAACGATCGCGCCTATGTTAAACAACAATTGCGCGTTGACCACAACAACGCAACAGTTTGAGCGACAAAAGGGTGAAGTATTCCAGCATTGTGCTGGCTTAGTGCGATCGCGTATCCTATCAACAATATTATTAATAGAGCAGACCATGAGAATTTTGGTTACGGGCGGTGCGGGATTTATCGGTTCCCATCTAATCGATCGATTGATGCATGAGGGACACGAAGTTTTGTGTTTAGATAACTTCTACACGGGTCACAAGCGCAATATCATGCAGTGGCTAAATCATCCTTACTTTGAACTTATCCGTCATGATATTACCGAACCCATCCGTCTTGAAGCAGACCAAGTTTATCATTTAGCCTGTCCGGCTTCACCAGTCCATTACCAATTCAACCCCGTCAAAACAGTTAAAACAAATGTTGTGGGAACTTTGAATATGTTGGGATTGGCTAAAAGAGTAAAAGCTAGATTTCTTTTGGCTTCAACTTCAGAAGTATACGGCGACCCAGAAGTTCATCCCCAAACCGAGGACTATCGCGGTAGCGTCAACCCCATCGGTATTCGCAGTTGCTACGACGAAGGCAAGCGAGTTGCCGAAACTCTAGCTTTTGACTACTACCGTCAAAACGATGTAGATATTAGAGTTGCTCGAATTTTTAATACTTACGGGCCTCGAATGCTAGAAAATGACGGGCGGGTAGTTAGTAACTTGGTCGTACAAGCTTTAAAAGGTATTCCCTTAACAGTGTATGGCGAAGGCTTGCAAACCCGCAGTTTTTGCTATGTCAGCGATTTAGTAGAAGGATTAATGCGGCTGATGAATGGCGACTATATCGGCCCAGTTAATTTAGGCAATCAGGACGAATACACAATTTTAGAACTGGCGACGGAAGTTCAAAAACTAATTAATCCTCATGCCCAAATTCAGTTTGAACCTCTACCTCAAGACGACCCCCGCCGTCGCCGTCCAGATATTACGCGAGCAAGAAAGTTACTTAATTGGGAGCCAAAAATTCCTTTAGTAGAAGGGTTAAAGCTAACGATAGCAGATTTTGAAAGTCGCATCGGCCCTCGTGTTTCTCATTCATCAGTATCTTAATGAACAAATAAAGGTACTTAAATACCTAGGCTTCAAATCTAATAACCTGCAATGCCAGACGCATTTATAACTGCGTCGCTACAAATTATCAAAGGAATTAAAACTTATGCGCGTTTGTGTAATTGGTACGGGATACGTTGGCTTAGTTACTGGTGTTTGTTTAGCTCATATCGGTCATCACGTGATTTGCGTTGACAACAACGAAGAAAAAGTTAAGTTGATGAAAGCTGGACAATCGCCAATTTTTGAGCCGGGATTGTCAGAGATTATGCAATCGTCTAGTCAATCGGGACGGTTAGAATTTACAACCGATTTGGGCGCAGGAGTCGCTCACGGAGAGATTTTATTTATTGCCGTAGGTACACCCCCCTTACCCACCGGAGAAAGCGATACTCGTTATGTAGAAGCCGTAGCGCGGGGAATTGGCGAACACTTAGATGGTAGCGGCTACAAAGTGATCGTCAACAAGTCTACCGTGCCAATTGGTTCGGGAGATTGGGTAAAAATGATTGTTCAAAGTGGGGTTGTAAATCGCCAGCAGGCATTAGTTAGTGCTGGAAGCGTTGGCAGCGAACCAACGGCGGGCGATCGCATTGCTTGGTTTGATGTGGTAAGCAATCCCGAATTTTTGCGCGAAGGCTCGGCAGTATACGATACCTTTAACCCCGATCGCATTGTGCTAGGTGGCAACGATCCTAAAGCCCTTGCCATGATGCAGGAATTGTATACCGCAATTATCGATCGCTCTTTTGCTGCCGATCCAACGCTCCCACAGGTTCCGGTACTGGTTACAGATTTAAGTTCGGCGGAAATGATTAAGTATGCTGCTAATGCTTTTTTAGCAACTAAAATCAGTTTTATTAATGAAGTTGCCAATATTTGCGATCGCGTGGGTGCAGATGTCACCGAAGTTGCTAAAGGTATTGGTTTAGATTCCCGGATTGGTAACAAGTTTTTGCAAGCGGGTATTGGTTGGGGTGGCTCTTGTTTCCCTAAAGACGTATCGGCGTTAGTCCACACCGCCGACGATTACGGCTACGAAGCTCAATTGCTCAAAGCTGCTGTTAGTGTCAATCAAAGGCAACGGTTGATTTTGGTAGAAAAACTACAACAGGTACTCAAAATTTTGAAGGGTAAAACTGTAGGCTTACTAGGGCTTACCTTTAAACCCGATACCGACGATATGCGCGACGCGCCAGCACTAAACTTAATCGAGCATCTCAACCGCCTTGGAACTACCGTCAAAGCCTACGATCCGATTGTTTCTCAAAGTGGTCTGCGCGATGGCATTGCCGGGGTGCTAGTAGAAACCGATGCCGAGCGTTTAGCTGATGGTTGTGATGCTTTGGTACTTGTAACCGATTGGGCGCAGTTTCGTACCTTAGACTACGCTAAAATGGCAAGCCTAATGAATCATCCGGTACTAATTGATGGGCGCAATTTTCTCGACAGAGAAGCATTAATCAAAGCTGGATTTAGATATGTAGGTGTAGGACGCTAAAAAAAGACGGGGAGATTTTCTCCCCTGGTTTTATCAAGTTGCAACCCGCCGGATAAGCTGCTGCCATGCTAATCCCGCTAATATTAAAGCCATTCCCAGCAGCCAGATTTGCCACTCTACCCAAAAAGCCAAAAACCCACAAGCAAGTAACCCTATCCAAGCCAACCACTGGGGATAAAGGCGCTCTTGGGAGGGAATTTGTAAAGCGGCAAGATTAGTGATTGCGTAGTAAATCAAAACATTAAAGGCACTAAAAGACCAAGTAGTTTTGACATTATTGCCTAGTACAACTATGAGCGCGATCGCGCAACCGACAGCTATTACCGCCGCGTCAGGTGTTGATTGCCTATTCAACCGTGCTAAAATTCCTGGCATATCTCGGCGACGTGCCATTGCTAAAAGGACGCGAGATAAACCCAAAATTAAGTTAAGTAGCACTCCCAGCATGGCAAAAAGCGCACCAATGGCAAGGATTTGACTGCCACCCCAAACTCTAAGAATGCTAACTACTACTTCTAAAGGGGCTGCTTGCTTAGTGGTTGCCGAATTTAGTACCTCTGCGCCTACCGAACCTACTGCAGCAGTGGCTACTAAGAGATATAAGAGCATTGTGATCGCGATCGTCACTATCATTGCTTTGGGAATCGTAATTCTAGGATTTCGTGCTTCTTCCCCCATTGTCGCAATTCGTCCGTAACCTGTATAAGCTACAAACATCAAAGCGCTACCGTGCAGCACCCCGGCTATAGAGTCGGGAAAAAATGGCGTTAGGTTTTCGGTTTTAACTGACGGCAAACTTACAGCAATAAAAAAGCTTAAAGAAAATAACGTAATAGAAACGATCACAATATTTGCCAAATTAGAGCGCTGAAGCCCGCTTAAAACTACCGAAGTCAAGATTGCAACTAAAACTACAGCAATAGGAATTAGTAAAGCGTGATCGCCTAAATTAGTAGCATTGAGCAAGTAACCAGCAAAACCCAAAGCCGCCGTTGCTGCCGAAGCAGTTTTTGCTAGTAAAAACATCCAACCCGCCGTAAAACCCAAAGCAGGATTGAGATACTTGTAACCATACTCGTAAGTTCCGCCACTTACGGCATGATTTGCAGCTAGTTGAGCGCTGTTTAAACCATTGCAGGCGGCGATAATAGCGGCAATGGCTACCGATAAAATTACTGCCGATCCTGCTACCCCCGCAGCAATGCCAATACTGACAAAAACCCCTGTACCAATAATCGAACCCAAACCCATCAAAGTAGCGCCAAAAACCCCCAATTCTCTCTTGAGTGAGGGCGCTTTTTGTGAATTCATAACTACTTATACTTTCGACCCTTGTAGCATACCGCAACTAAGCCGATGATTGGTTCAAGGAGTATTAGGTATGCGTTCGATTTGGGCGTAACCGCTAAAAATTAGCTGTTTTCCTTGAGTTTCCAATCGATTAATTCGCATCGTTACGCCATCGAGGTCGAAGCGGTCAAGATCGACCATATTATCTAGAATTTCCGCAAAAGCGATCGCTAATGCTTGAGATATCTCTTTTTGAGCTTCGGGTGCTAGGTCAGTAGTAAATTGCGGATTATTGAATGCTACCCGTCGCCGCCGTTCTACAGCCAAAGTTGCCGTCATGCTAATTGGCACTAATTCGTCGGTATTTAGGTCAGCTTTTGCCAAGATTTTGACTTGGTTATTGGGCAAAAGTTCTACTTGTACCTCGCTAAAAGAAACAGGTTCGCCCCCCGATATTGCCGTCAAGCTGGGTAAATCTAGGTTGAGTAAGCGTTTTTTAACCAATTCTGCTTTAAAAGCATGATTAATACCCGCCTCTGATAATTTCACTTCCGCCACTGCTTGAGTAGGCTGCTTTAACTTTAGTTTTCCGCCTAGTACCGAGCTAAAGTCTAAAGATACAGCATCGGTTTCAAAGGACATTTCTTCCACTAAAAAGTCTTTGCGGATTGCCAAGCCCCGACCGCTCATTTTGAAGTTGTCTATGCTGCCCTGTAACAACTTGCTGGAGGGGTAGCAACGTACAGAAACTTCTATCGACTCACTTTGAGTCAACAAATGACGAATAGTTTTGCTGGCAACGCTGTTGAGCATTCGCTCTCCCCAATCAGTGCCAGTAGAAGTGGTTGAGCCAGTAAGTCCAGCGAACATCTTGTTTTCACTTTGTAGAAGTTCTCTATACTTTTGTAACAAAGTGTGAACAATTCGGCAACCAATTATTCATAAGTGGTGCTGACAAGAGTTATAAGAACAGCTTTTTTGAGGGTTGAAAGGGTTGCTGCAACTAGGTTAGAGGAGATATTTACAAATCTGTGGTAGTAGCCTTAAGGCGATCGCCTCCAGTTTACTGCAAATATTTGAGTTATTAACAAATTATTTTTAGACAAATAGAGATAATTAAGTTCACTAAAAAGTCGCTGTCTAGATTTTGACTGGATTAAAAAATTAAAATGACAAATTTACTGCAAATATTTGAGTTATTAACAAATTATTTTTAGACAAATAGAGATAATTAAGTTCACTAAAAAGTCGCTGTCTAGATTTTGACTGGATTAAAAAATTAAAATGACAAAATCGCAGTTTTAATTAAACCTTAAAAAAACGAGAGAATAGGTTTTATTGCAGAAATGTATCTCTACTAACAATTTATAACTTGAATATTAGTTTAATTAAATTAGGATCGTTTTTGGCATTGAAATAAGTATGAAACATAAAACAAGAGCATGGACTCGCCGCCAAGCAATTTGGTTGATGACTGGGTTATCGGGTAGCTTAGTATTAAACGCTTGCCAAACGCGATCGCAATCAACAGTTTCATCTACTTCAAACGCTGAAACCACAACCTCAACAAAATCTATTTCTGCAAGTTCGGGAAGTACGCTTTGGATTGGTTATACACCATTGTATATTGCTTTAGAAAAAGGATTTTTTCAAGAAGCAGGATTAAACCTTAATCATAAAGACTTTAGTGCGGCTTCAGATTTACAAGCAGCTTTTGGTGCGGGAAGATTAGATGCTATAGCTTTAGCAACACCAGCAGCAGTATCGCTAAAAGCAAAAAGTGTTGATTATCGCGTAGTTTTAGTAGCAGATAACTCTCTGGGTGGAGATGGTATTTTAGCTCGTAATAGCGTAACGGATATTAAAGACTTTAAAGGCAAAAATATTGCAGTAGAAATAGGAGAAGTTAGCCATTTCTTATTATTACAAGTTTTAAAAGATGCTGGCTTAAGTAAAAATGATGTCAAAATTACTAACGCTACGCCCGATGCTGCGGCTATAGCTTATCAAGCCGGGAGAACAGATATTGCTGTGACTTATTCTCCATTTTTGCAAAAGGCAAATGCTACCCAAAAAGACGGCAGAATTATCATAGACACTGCTAAAATGCCTACAGCAATTATTGATTTATATTTGTTTAGTACCAAGTTTGCTGATATAAACCCCGCCGGGGTAGAAGGGTTCAATAAAGGTATTTTTAAAGCCATAGGTTTTATGAAAACAAATAAAGCCGAAGCTTTAGCAATTACGGGAAAACGCCTGCAAATAAGTCCGGAAGAAGCAGAATCACAACTTAAAGGAGTTGGGTTAATAGACTTACCAACTAATTTAAAAATGTTGGGGGATGCTCAAAGCGATATTTATTTAGCTAATCATTTGAAAGAAGTATCGGAGTTTTTAATAGAACAAAAGCAAATTTCTCAACCACCCGATCTAACAAAAGTTTTAGCTCCAAAGTTTCTCAAAACTGAAGCTTGAAAAAGGTATAGTTTGTTTTTATTTGTAGGGATATACTCTTTTTTAAGGGGTGATTTCTAAGGATTTGCTATCAACAAAAAACTTTTAAACTATGGCTTTGCTCTCGCTATTAGATAAAGCCGCAACACAATCTCTATGACAAATTCGCGCCCCGATTTGTAGGTATTCCATTGCTGTTAATGCCGCCCAATGTGCATCCCAATCGGAACCAGCACAGCAGTCTTCGATGACATGAAAGTGGTAATCTTTTTGGTGGGCATCGGCTGCCGTGTAATGGACGCAGACGTTAGTCATAGTGCCTACAAGTAGTAAGGTATCAACTTTTAATCCCCGCAGCAAAATTTCCAAATCTGTGCCGATAAAGCAGCTATAACGGCGTTTGGCGATCGCAAATTCTCCCTCGATAGGCGCAAGTTCCCAGTAATAGTCTGTACTAGCCCAATTTTCTAAACAGTGAACTGGTTCTACTCCATCTAATTCTCTACCAAAATCTACCATTTCTTTGCGGTGGACTTCTTTAAAATGGATGATTGGGATCTTTGCATTTCGCGCTGCTGCTAAAACTCTTTTAACGCTGGGGAGTATTTCATCTGTACCAACATGGGCTAAACTTCCCTCTTTTGTAAATACTCCCGCCTGCAAATCTATACAGATTAAAGCTGTGTTGTTTAAGTTTAATGTTAGTGTCATAAAAGCTAAGTTTTTAATTATCCGCGTACTCTTTCTGCCCAAGGAGTGAGCATCTTAGATAAATATTTCAAGCTAAAATCTATTACTAAACCAATAAACCCAATAATGCCGATGCAAAATAAAACTTTGTCTGTTTGTAAAAAACGCTGTGCTTGAATAATTTTGAAACCTAAGCCATTTTGAGAGGCAATTAGTTCGGCAATTACTAAATAGTTCCATGCACCAGATATATTAACTCGCAATGTATCTAAAATACTAGGAAATACCCCCGGTACTATAACCCTAAATAAAACACTCCGGCGATTCATTCCTAATGTATAAGCAACGTTAATCATTTCATCAGGAATAAACTTAACAGCATCGGCTACCATCATTGCGTTGTAAAGCACAACTCCAAGGAAAATAATTAAGGTTTTTGCTTCTTCACCCAAGCCAACCCAAATAATAATTAGGGGGACAAAAGCAACAACGGGCATATATCTTACCGTGCCAACTAGCGGACTAAATAGGCTTTGCATACTATGAAAAGTTCCCATCAAAATCCCTACGGGTACGCCAATAATAGCCGCAACTATAAAGCCCGCCGCAACGCGCATACTACTAGCTAAAATATCAACTATTAAGTTTTCTTCAAGCAACATTTTAATTCCGGCTTGAATTACGGCAGTTGGTGTGGGTAAAAAAAGCGGTGTTACTAATCCGGCGTAACTAAGTATTGCCCAAATTAATAAAGGAATTGCGATCGCTGTAGTTGAAAGTAATATACCCAACCATCGGGGAAATCCTTGACGAATACTCCAAAATATTGATGGTGGAAGATAACCTTCTTTTGGTAAAGAAATTGTTTTTGTCATTATTGCTCGTAGCTGTAATTAATAAAATTATCAATTATTAATGCACTACTCTTTGTATTCAAGTTAACAGTTTGTATAGTCAGTATTCGTTTAAATAAATGTATGTTAGGTATTGGTAAAAAAATCGCAGTTATACAGTCAGAGTTTAGCGGCGCGAACTGAAACAAAATAATTGCTAGGTAATGCAAAGTATTAAGTAGAACTTAGAGGAAAATTTTAGTGAATCAAGTTAGATTTTCAAGAGCAACTTCTAGTCAGGTTTCGGATGAATATAACCAGCATTTAAACAAACCAAAGTTAGAGGTTTGCAATTTATCTAAAAGTTATGGGAAAAAAGATAAACAATTAACTATTTTGCAAAATGTTAACTTGCAAATACATAAAGGTGAGTTTGTTTGTATTGTGGGTGCATCAGGTTGTGGTAAATCAACGCTGATGAATATAATTGCCGGATTAGTCGCCCCCACATCGGGAGAAATTAAAGTTGATGATGAAGTAGTATTAGGTCCCGGTTCCGATCGCGGAATGGTATTTCAAAGCTACACGCTTTACCCTTGGCTAACCGTAGCAAACAATATTAGTTTTGGCTCTAAGTTGCGTCGTTTATCTTCAGCGCAGCGTCAAGAAAAAGTTGCCTATTTTTTGGCGGTTGTGGGTTTAACTAAATTTGCAAAATCTTACCCAAATCAACTATCTGGCGGGATGAAACAACGCTGTGCGATCGCGCGGGCTTTAGCAAACGCACCAGAAGTATTGTTGATGGACGAACCTTTTGGCGCTTTGGACTGTCAAACTAAAGAGCAGATGCAGCAATTTTTACGGGAAATATGGCAAAAAACAGGGACGACAATTTGCACAATTACCCATGATGTAGAAGAAGCTGTATTTTTATCTCAGCGTGTTTACGTAATGAGCGCTCATCCTGGCAAAGTTAAAACAGAAATTGCGATCGCATTACCCGCCGATAGAGATGTAGATATCAAGCTAACTCCCAAGTTTACCGATATTAAACGTCAAATTATTTACTCTCTGCGAGAGGGCTAGTTTCTGAGGGACAACCTGGTTGACGTTTAGCTTCTAAGTAATCAGCCATCAATTGTTGCAGTCTATCTTTACCAAAACTGTGATAGTGACCGGGATATACTGTTTCTACAGGCAATTTTTGCAGACGCTCGTAAGTAGCAATGTAAGTTGGAATATCGCTACCAGGCAAAAGATCCAACAATTCACCATCGTAGACAATATCGCCGGAAAATAATTCTTGACTGTGGCGATCGTACAGTGCAATGCAGCCGGGAGAATGTCCGGGAAGGTGCAACACTTCAAAAGCGCGACTTCCTAAGTCTAAAATATCTCCTTCTTGCAACAATTGAGTTGGCTGGGCCGCATTAAAAGTATATTGGGTAACGGCAAAACCAGGATAAGGTAATTCGGCAAAATGTTCGTCTAAAACCCAGCCATATTCTGGCGCACACAATGCAGCATTAGCATCTCCTTGTCTCAAAGCTTCAGCTTCGGAGGGATGAATGGCAATATTATCAAATTCGTGCATCCCGCCAGCATGATCGAAATGAACGTGAGATGCGATCGCAAGTAATGGTTTATCAATTAAAGTTGCAATATGTTGGCGCAAACTGGCAACTCCCAAGCCTGTATCGATTAACAAATCTTGAGTTTCACCTTTAATCAGCCATAAGTTAGCGCGATTCCATTCCCAATAATGATGTTCGTGGATGCGGTACAAAGATTCGCTAATTTTTTGAGTTGCAAACCATGAGTCGCAAACAGGTTTAGGATTTTGCATAAAGGTAGGGTAATTAAAGTACAAAAATTATGAGTTAGAGAATGAGAGGAAAGGTATGGTTTATATTTTGCGTAGCGGAAGATTCCCCTAGCCCCTCTTTTTAAGGGGGGAAAATATTTATTACTTCCTTTTTAACAAGGGGATCTCAGTGACTTGCTATTAACAGAAAAACTTTTAAAATATCCTCGTAGACTATGATTATTTTTCTTGCAAACATAGTCCTACGCCTATTGCCATCAAAACGGCTGACATTACTAAAACTTGGGTAATTTGTTCTCCGAGAAACACAACAGAAATTGTTGCCCCCACAAACGGCGAGAGAGCGAAATATGCTCCGGTTTGGGCTGCACCTAATTGGCGTAAAGCCTGAACAAAAAAACATAAGTTAGTCCAGAGGAAACAAAACCAATTATTAAGGCTGGAATTAACGTAGACAGAGGCGGTAGAGTTTGCCCGATGGAAAAAGCGATCGCCACATTGATTAAGCCAGCCACACCGCTTTTAATTAAAGCAATTTGCAGTGGATCTCTTGAAGCTATTTTATTAGTTAAATTACTGTCCATTGCCCAAGCTAAACAAGTTCCCAAAATTGCCACCGCTCCCCAAGATAGCCCTACGGTGGTATGTTCTGTGTAAGAAAGAACAATTCCCCCACTGGTAATTGCGACTATTCCTAAAAAAACCTGCAATTGCCAACGTTCTTTAAAAACAGTCCATGCTAAAAGCGCTGTAAAAACTCCTTCAAAATTGAGCAGTAGCGATCCTACCGTTGCAGAAGTTGTAGTAAGCCCGATTGTCAGTAATACCGGGGCTGTTACTCCACCTGCCAACATTGAAGCACCCAAATCGCCCCAGTCTTTTGAGCGCAAACTATTTTTAGGCGGCTGTGATAGATTGCGCAGACAGTAGATTGGCAATAAACCTATTCCTCCGCCCAAATACAAAATCCCCGCTAACATCCAAGGCTCTATATCATCTAACAACAACTTTGAGAGGGGAACGCTAACACCAAAGCAGAGAGCCGTTGCTAAGGCAAATATCGAGCCAGAACGAGATTTTGTCACTTTTTGCTTATTCTAAGGCAACACCAAAAACGATACTTCAGTTCCGCCATAAAATGTCTCTAGCTGGCGGTTTCCTTGCTCGTCTACGGCTGTACCTTGCCCTGAATAAATCCGCGATAACCGAAAGCGATGGTAGTTGCCAATTAATTCCGGTAGGGTAATGTAGTGGATTTCGTCGCCAGTGTAAAGTTCTTTGTCAAGTTCTGGCAAGCTATACCAAGGACATTTCATTAACTCGTGATGAGCGTTGTGATAGCCAAAGTTGAGCAAAAGTAAGTTTAGCCATCTATGGCGCAACGAAATAACGTTAGAAAAAGTATTTGTTTGCTCGTGAGCGCGATCGCGTTTTGGTATATCTGAACCCACTGCGAACACTTCATAAGTATGCTGAAAGGCATCAACAAACCGCAAAGTATGAATCATCGAAATGTAAGACACGAAGTACAACGCCAGTGCTTTTAAAGATATCCAACCCAAAATGCCAAATAAAGTAGCGCGAATTAAGAAAATTGAAGTAACTCTCAATCGTTCGTTTTGGCGATCGCCCAAATAAAAAGGCGCAAACATTGAGCGGATTCTAGTTAAAAATGCCAAAGAGGGAAAATAGTACCACTCTAAACCCAGTAAGAGCGATCGCACAAGAGTAGGTAAAGATGCTAAAAACTCCTCCAAGTCAAAGCGACAAAAATCTACGCGGTTGACATGGTGGGCAATATGCAGGCGCATCAAGTCCGAAAACTTAGCATAACAGCCGCCAGTAATCCATAACATCATATTTCCGGCGATCGCATTGGATTGTTTGGAGGCGAACATAGTGCCGTGCATAAATTCGTGAGTCAGATAAGCCGAAATTACTAAGCTATGGCTAAGCAAAATTACTCCCAAAGCATTTAGCCACAAGCTACCCAAAAAAATTAAACTAATCCCCCCTAAATATCCTACTAAAGCGTAGGAGATAGCCGCAACATTCCACAAGGGTTTGCTTTGCTGTAGATAGCGATTGAGGTTGATTGTTGTAGTAGTCATAATTTATTGAGTAATAGTTTTTTTCAAAAAGCGATCGTCGATTAGTTCGGTAATTGGCGGTAATGGTTTGGTAATTAATTTTTCTTTCAGCATGAGACTAGAAACGTCTTGGGCGTTAAATACTAAAGACTGCGCTGTTGTACCTGGTTGAAACATTGCACTTGCTTCTGTAGGAGTTAGCCACTTAAATCCTTGAAGCAAGTTTTGATAATCTTTCACCGCTAATCCTGCTTGTTTTGCCTCAATGGGCAACACTTCATCCATGTTCGTTTGGCGGTAGGCAAGGGTTTTGTACCAAACATCTAACATTTTTTGGATTGATTCTGGTTGCCCGTCAAGCGTTGACTGCTGTACAACCATCAAGTCAGGAACTAAACCCGGAATATCTTTACTCGAAAAAATAACTTTGCCTTTCCCTGAAGCCACCGCTTGACTGACAAAAGGCTCGTAAGCATAGGCAACATCGGTTCTATTGGCAATTAATGAGGCGATCGCCGCATCCGCCGATTGATTGACAACAGCAACTTTATCTTTAGTAATACCGCCCTTTTCTAAAGCTTTCAAAAATAATAAATGTCCCACTGTTCCCACTTCTATCGATGTCCGCTTCCCAGCAATGTCGCCTATAGACTTAATTGCCGGATTAACAACGATCGCATCTGCCCCCAACGACATATCTGTAATGGAGATGATTTTACTTTTGACTCCATTACTAGCGCTGGTAATAAAGTCGTACAAGGTAATCCCAATCGCATCAATTTTTCCGGCATTAAAAGCTGTAATTTGGTCAGAAAGCACCGGAAACCAGACAATTTTGGCGTTTAGATTATTAGCCTTAAAAAAATCTTTTTCTTTCGCCACTTGCCAAGGCATAAAACCCGCCCACAAATTTAGCCCAATTCTAAGAGTTGGACTTGGTGCGGCATTTCCGGCGGTGTTTGTTTGTGGGCGACAACCAACAGTAGTCAACAGGCTGGCGATCGCCAAAGCCGAATATTTACAAAAAGCTCGGCGCGAAGGTTTAGAAGCTTTCAACTGCGAGTACATACTTACCATCCCCAATAACTTTTTAGAAAATAGTTTTGCCACCATCGGCTACAATAGCTGCGCCATGTACAAACTGAGCATCTTCACTAGCCAAAAATAAAGCTACTTTGGCAATATCTTCGGGCGTACCCAAGCGCCCCGCCGGAATAGATTTAATTGCCAGCTTTTCCTCATTTATTGGATCGTCTGCTAGGTCAAACTCTGCCTGCAACATCGGTGTAGCAATTGGACCCGGACAAACGGCATTAATTTGAATACCTTTAGCCGCCCACTCTAAAGCCAAAACCCGCGTTAAAGCTAGTACTCCCGCTTTAGTTGCACAGTAAGCGCCGTAAAGCGGTTGAGCGACAATTGCAAGTTCCGAAGCTGTATTAACGATCGCGCCATTTCCTTGTTTTGCCATTTGCGGAATTGCGTGTTTGCAGCCAAAAAATACGCCTTTGAGGTTGACATTAAAAACTTTGTCCCATTCCGCTTCCGTTGTCGTCGTCACGGGTTTAAGTAAAGAAATTCCCGCATTGTTGCATAAAACATCTAATTGACCCCAAGTTTTGACGACAGTAGCGATTACTGCTGCTACTTGTTCTTCTTGACTAACATCAATACATTTTGCCTCACACTGCCCGCCTTCCTGTTCAATCAGCTTTTGGGTTTTTTCCGCCTGCTGTGCATCTCGATCGGCCGCCACTACCAAAGCACCTTCTCGCGCAAATAATAATGCCGTTGCTCTGCCAATGCCTGAACCCGCGCCTGTAATTAAACTGACCTTGCCTTTTAATCTCACGGCGCTGTCCTCTACGAACTATTCACAGCCTATAACTAAAGCCAAATCTAAACTGTTACACAAAATACCGTTGTTGTTTTTTCCTTAAAATAGAAACGGATTGATATTGTAACAAGTATATGTTTTCACATAAAGTTAGTTTTAAATGAACTTTGCTATTTATGGTTGCTTTAAAATGATAAAAAGCAAATTTATATTTTTGAGGTTCAACTAAAGCTGTATTTATACTCCACCTTCAACAGCTTGAGATTAATTTGCGTGTAGTAATCCAAAATGCCAAAAATTGCCGCCAATTTAGCAAAAAACCTAGCAAATTCTAAGAAGTTGCAAAAACATAGATATTTGCCACAATGTTGCACTAACCAGAAGCCACCGCTACAAACCGCACCTCAGTCATGCTAGTTGAGTAGTTGCAAGGAAGTTAAAGCAGTACCTTTTTGTTTAGGTTATACGGTGTTTTTTGAAGCTAATATAGTTGGCGATATTTCTACTGCATAAACAACTTCTAAATACTAATTTTGTCTAAAAACTTATATATTAATTATTTTCTTAAATTCTGTTAAGTTTGAATGGTTATTTAACTACTAAAACTATGTCAGAATCACTATTTTCTGATGCCAAACAACGACTAGAACAAGCATTAAAATATATCACAATTTCTGAAGATGCCATCGAACACTTAAAGTTTCCTAAAGCCAGCTTAACAGTATCAATTCCTGTAAGGATGGATAACGGTTCTTTACGCATTTTTCAAGGCTATCGGGTACGCTACGATGACACGCGAGGGCCCACAAAAGGAGGCATTCGCTTTCATCCCAACGTCACCTTAGAAGAAGTGCAATCTTTGGCGTTTTGGATGACTTTTAAATGTGCAGTCCTCAATTTACCTTTTGGTGGCGCAAAAGGTGGGATCGCTCTTAATCCCAAAGAATTGTCAAAAATGGAACTAGAACGTTTAAGTAGAGGCTATGTAGATGCGATCGCTGATTTTATCGGCCCAGACATCGATATTCCCGCCCCCGACGTTTATACAAACCCAATGATTATGGGCTGGATGATGGATCAATACAGCATTATTCGGCGGCAAATTACCCCGGCGGTTGTCACCGGAAAACCCGTTACTATGGGTGGTAGTTTGGGCAGAGATACCGCCACCGCAACCGGGGCGTATTATGTGATTGAAACCATCAAGCAACTATTTCCATCTTCTCCTCAAGATACTACCGTTGCCGTTCAAGGCTTTGGTAATGCTGGGGCGCACCTTGCAGAACTATTATTTAAAGCTGGTTATAAAGTAGTTGCCGTTAGCGATTCTCAAGGTGGGATTTATACTAAAAATGGCTTAGATATTCCGAGCATTCGGCAATATAAAGAAGCTCATCGGGGTATGAAAGCAATTTATTGTCGAGGTACGGTTTGTAACATCGTTGACCATGAGATTTTAAGCAATCAAGAACTTTTGACCTTAGATGTAGATATATTGATTCCTGCCGCTTTAGAAAATCAAATTACTGAAGCAAATGCTGATGATATTAAAGCCAAATTGATTTTTGAAGTTGCCAATGGTCCAATTAATTCTGCTGCCGACAAAATACTAGATGCCAAAGAAATTTATGTAGTTCCTGATATTTTAGTTAACGCTGGCGGTGTAACTGTGAGCTATTTTGAATGGGTGCAAAATCGGAGCGGGCTTTATTGGACGCTGGAAGAAGTCAATCAACGCCTCAAGCAAAAAATGGTAGAGGAAACTAAGCACATTTGGGAAATCACCCAGCAACAAGCAATATCTCTGCGTACCGCCGCTTACGTGCATGGCTTAAATCGTTTGGGAGAAGCTATCGATGCTAAAGGTACGCGAGATTATTATCTCAATGGCTAATGGTAGCTTAATCTTGGCGATCGCTCTGTGATAAAGCGATCGCATTTTCCTTTTTATCCATCGCCGTCTTGGTACTAAAATCTAAAAAGGTTTCCTCTTGCATAATTTCGTAGAGATTAACGGCAGATTCTACTAAGCAAGCATGACCGCTATAAGGTAGCACTACCATTTTAGCCTTTGGTAAGTTTTTGACTAAATATCTTGCCTCTGTCACCGAAGGCAACAACCGATCTAAGGCACTAGCCAATAACAATACGGGCTGAGTAATGCCTTGCAATTGCGGCGCGTCAACATCAAACTCTTTAATCAGCGACAAGCGCCAAAGAACTGTTTGCGGTGGTACTAAACGCATAGTTTTTAGCAACTCCTGGCGAATATTGCGCTCAACTAGCTCCAACGAAGCCAAAAACGGCAACAATCCCAAAGCACTGAATTCAAAAAAACAAGATGGTACTAAATAAACTAGCCCCGATGCCCACTTTAGCCAAGGGCGACGATGAAGCGCTGAAGCTGGGTTAACTAAAATAATTCTGTTAAATAATTGAGGTACTTTGAGGGCAACTTTTATTGCTAATGCTCCCCCAAAAGACTCGCCACACAAGTAAACTAATCGGTGGGGATTGATTTTTAGCTCGTCTTCAATTAGGTTTATAACGCGATCGCTCAAAACATCCCAGCTAGTCAAATCGTCGGGCGGAATCATCAAGCACCTCACATCAAAAGCAACTTCTAAGCCAGCCGTTTGCGTCCTCAAAAGTTGTCCCGTTCCATCCATCCCTGGCAAAAATACAAATAGCGGATACTCTGGCTGTAGCCGTTCGGGAGTGAGAAAACAAGGTTGGCTTGCAAGTTTTGGCATCTTCTTAACTTTAATTATTAAAATTCCAACGGATATAATATTTCTAAGTTACCAGTCTTTGAGAGTGGTTAGCGCAGAACAAGTTTTGAGTGCCAACTATTTAATAACACCCTTGGCGTAAAAGTTCGACAATCTCTGCTTGACAATAATTAGTTACATCTGCCACTACAGTTTTTGCTTGTTTACCTTGGTATTGTTGCCGCATAAATGATGTAATTCGATAAGGACGACCGATTAAAACTGCAACTCGACGATATATAACCAGTGGATGCCAACCATTTTGATTAAATAAAGGTTCTGTTGGATCGAACAAGCTTAGTAATCGTAAGGGAACTGCGGAATTAACCGTTTCCTCAATCGAGGCGATCGCTACGGGTAGAATAACTAAGTCTTTTACTGGCTTTACTTTATCGCTTCCTGTATCGGCACGTAATGCCAAATGAGCAAATCCACGTTGAAAGTCATTAATACCATTTGGCTCCGTAAAATCTACCATCGGTTTTGTACCTTCAGGAAATATACCCACCGCTTGATTTTCTTGCAATAATTGCAAAGCTTGTTGAAAAAATCCCTTCTGGCTTGAGGGTGCGGCATCCAACGGAAAACACCCCAATCCTGTAACAATTTCTCGCATTATTGGCACTTGCCCCATGTAATGATGACAAGCAAAACGAATTGGTTTTTCTATGGCTGCCATTAAAATTGGTGCATCCATAAAACTGCGGTGATTGCTCACTACAAGTACAGGACTATTTTGGGGAGTGCGATCTTCGTAATAACGAAATATTTTTGTGCCTGTAGCTGTTATGAAGCCATGAGAAATTTGTTGAGAACTATTTGCATTGTTCATGCGCTGCCAATATTGGTTCGTTAATATAAATACTATTTTCGTAAATAATCAATTTGAATATCTACCTAATGGGAGATGCTTTGTGTCTAATCGCTACTCTGCACGTATATTTGATGACTTCTCAAAAAGTTTATATTTTTTAATACTATCAATAAAAGTATCTTAGGGTGTAAATCAATACGGTTCGGATAACTAAAAACTGAGACTTGTCAGATGCTGAAAGGCTACTATTCTCGTGGTTTTGTCCAGAACATTGGCAATTACAAACCTTAACCGAACAGTATTGGGGTGTAAATGGCTCAATTGCGTGTATCGTAAAAGTTATTGTCTGATTTGATTAAGTGATATTGTTCATTATTTTTACAGAAGTTAACAAAAATATATATATACCTATTGTGATCTATGATATTAAAAAGCTTTTAATTTTTATTAAAATTTCATGAATTTTTCTAGCCAAAGGCAAGAAACCTTTGCTGTAACAACACCACTTTACTATGTAAACGATTTGCCTCATGTAGGCAGCGCTTACCCTACAATCGCTGCCGATATTTTGGCACGATTTGAAAGAATGCGTGGAAAATATGTATTGTTTATTACTGGTACTGACGAACACGGGCAAAAAATTCAACGCGCCGCCGAAAGCAAACACAAGTCACCGCAAATTTACTCCGATGAAATTTCTAGTAGCT
The DNA here is from genome assembly GCA_019359635.1 of Chroococcus sp. CMT-3BRIN-NPC107. Lineage (GTDB taxonomy): Bacteria > Cyanobacteriota > Cyanobacteriia > Cyanobacteriales > Chroococcidiopsidaceae > Aliterella. Next base: position 49,654 of record JAHHGY010000002.1, on the reverse strand, counting down.
TTGTGGCTTTATGGCAGCAGCTAAATATACAATACGATCGCTTTAGCCGCACTACTGCCACCAATCACGAAAAAATCGTCAAAGAATTTTTTGGGCGAGTGTGGGATAAAGGCGATATTTATAAAAGTCAACAAAAAGGTTGGTATTGCGTTGCTTGCGAAGAATTTAAAGAAGAAAGAGAACTATTAAGCGATTTTTTTTGCAGCATTCACACCAATAAACAAGCCGAGTGGCGAGATGAAGAAAATTACTTTTTTCGCTTGTCCAATTACCAAAGCCAGCTTGAGGCATTTTATCAAGAAAACCCCAACTTTATCGCACCTCTAAGCCGTCGTAATGAAGTTTTAAACTTTGTCGCCCAAGGATTGCAAGACTTTTCAATTTCGCGGGTAAATCTAGATTGGGGCTTTCCTGTACCTATAGATCCTAGTCATACGCTATATGTTTGGTTCGATGCACTGCTTGGCTACATAACGGCGTTACTTGAACCTGACGAGGAACCAAATTTAGCAAATGCTTTAGCCAAATGGTGGCCCATAAATCTGCATTTAATTGGTAAGGATATATTACGCTTTCATGCTATTTATTGGCCAGCAATGTTAATGTCCGCAGAGTTAGAGTTGCCTAAATTAGTATTTGGACATGGGTTTTTGACCAAAGACAACCAAAAAATGGGCAAAACTTTGGGAAATACTTTAGATCCCGTTGCTTTAGTAGAGAAGTATGGCTCGGATTCTGTACGTTATTACTTTATTAAAGCAATTGAATTTGGTAGAGATGGAGACTTTAGCGAAACTCGGTTTATTGAAACGGTAAACGCTGACTTGGCTAAAAATTTGGGTAATTTATTAAACCGCACTTCAAAAATGGCTCTAAAGTATGGCTATACTAATGTGCCGAATCTTACTAACGAAACTATAGCTGACGATAATCCATTAAAAATTGCTGGAATGAGTTTGGGAGCAGAAGTTGCCGCAGCCTATGAAAACTTAGCTTTTAGCCAAGCTTGTGAATTAATATTAAACTTAGCTAGAACTGGCAATCAGCTTATTAATGACCGAGAGCCTTGGACTTTGTATAAAGAAGGCAAAAATCAGGAATTAGAACAAGTATTGTATTCTGTTTTAGAATCAGTAAGATTAGCAGCTTATTTACTATCACCAATTATTCCCAACATTGCTAATGATATTTATCATCAATTAGGTTTTGAAACAAATTTTAATGATAAAAATGACGTTGTTGTTACTGCACCTTTCTCTATTCATGGTAGGTGGGGGATACTAAGTTGCCAGCAAAAACTGGGAGATCCTCAACCTATATTTAAAAGTCTAGAACTAAATAAAGTAATTTAGTGTCAATTGTACATTCATACTTGAGCGCAGGTTTTTAATGCTACTCTATAGGTATTTAAACTGCTAAGAAAATAAATAATATAATATAAAACATTAATTATTTTTTGATAAAAACTGAGGCATAAACAATGTTAAATAACTTTGATAAAAGTCCAATTTTCACCCCAGAACAAGTTTTAGAAAATAGAGGGCGTGTAGCCATTTTTATTGATGGCTCAAATTTGTTTTACGCCGCTTTGCAATTAGGGATTGAGATTGACTATACAAAACTATTGTGCAGGCTAACGGGTGGTTCGAGATTGCTGCGTTCGTTTTTTTATACTGGCGTAGATAGAACTAACGAAAAACAGCAAGGGTTTTTATTGTGGATGCGGCGTAATGGTTATAGGGTAATTGCTAAAGATTTAGTACAGCTACCCGATGGCTCGAAAAAAGCCAACCTAGATGTAGAAATAGCTGTAGATATGATGGCGCTAGTAGATTCTTACGATACAGCAGTATTGGTTAGCGGCGATGGAGATTTGGCTTATGCAGTAAACGCTGTAAGCTATCATGGCGTGAGAGTAGAAGTAGTCAGTTTACGAGCCATGACTAGCGATAGTTTGATAAATGTAAGCGATCGCTATATCGACTTAGAACAAATTAAAGAAGACATCCAAAAGACATCGCGCCCTACAAATTATGCCTATCGTCCTTTATCTACTCTAGGATTGATGGAACAGCCCGATGATGGAACTTTAGACATTATCAAGTCATCCGATGACTAGAGCCAAGAAAGTCAAGCATGAATTTTAATTGTCTTCCATCAATTAAATGGCGACTCTTAGCTGCGCCCCTAATAAGCGTAGGGTTAGTATTAGGCGTATTTGGCTGTGCGGGTCAAAATTCTCACAAACAAGTTTCACCAAGTCCCTCATCTAGCCCTACAACTAAAAACGAACTTACTTTTAACGATGTCACTTTAGAACAAGCCGACGAACAAGGAAGACCCGTTTGGAAAGTTCAAGGCAAACAAGCAAGTTATAGCCGAGAACAAAAACTTGCTCAAGTGCAGAAGCCATCGGGAGAATTGTTTATCGATGGCAAAGTAGTTTATAAAATTAGCGCCCAACAAGCTCAAATAGAGCAGAACGGCAAACAGTTGTTTTTGACGGGTAAAATTGTTGCCACAGATACGGTTAACGGCGTAGTCTTGCGCGGTAATGAATTAGAGTGGCGACCGAAAGAAGACTTGTTGATTGTTCGCAAGCAAATTAGGGGAACTTACCAGCAAATTCAAGCTACAGCCGAGGAAGCAAGAGTCAATAGCCGCTCGGCGCGAGTAGATTTGCAAGGTAAAGTAATCGCCCAAGCAACCGAACCCGCCTTGCAAATGCGAACTACTCATTTAATTTGGGAAGTCAAGAAGCAAACCTTAATTGGCGATCGCGCCATAGCCATCGATCGCTATAAAGGTAAAACAATTAGCGATCGCGCTACAGCAAACGGTGCAAATGTCAACTTAAAAACTAAAGTTCTGACGCTTGAACCCAAGGCTCAAATAGTTACAACCCAGCCACCGCTACAGATAGACAGCAATTCTTTAACTTGGGATTTAAACGCTCAAGTTGTTACATCAAATCAGCCTGTAAAAGTTGTTCATCGCCAAGAGCAACTAACGGTAACGGCTAACCAAGGAAGAATGAATTTAGGCAATGAAATTGTGCATTTAATGGGTAATGTGTTCGCTAAGGGACAGCGCCAGCAATCTCTTAATGCTCAAAAGCTAACTTGGTATTTGCCAACGCAGTTAGTAGAAGGGGAAGGAAGCGTAGTTTATCGTCAATTAGAGCCGCCAGTCAATTTTACAGGGCAAAAAGCTGTAGGCAAGTTGCAAGAGCAAAATATTACTGTTAGTGGCGGACGAGTTGTGACTACATTTATTCCTTAGCCTTTGTACATAATTTCATTGCGCCTTGCTGCACCTAAAGGATGATTATTGTCTTGACGAGGAGTTAGCGCTGCTGGAACAATTGGGGCAACTTGTAGCTGCTTTAATAGATTCTGTAATAATCGATCTTGCTCGTCGCGGAATTGTCCTATAGCCGAACCACGATTTATAATCGCAAACCAAACTAAACCGCGATCGCGCGTTGGCATTACTCCCGCTAAAGCACTAACATCGTTGAGCGTACCCGTTTTAATTACTGTATTTAAGGGGATTTGGCGAGTTAATAGCGTACCTCGGCGATCGCGTCCCGATACTGGAAACAAGTCTGCTACCGTTAGCTGGTAAGGCGATAACCGCTTTTGGATGCTCATTAACATTGCACACGCCGCCCTAGGGGAAATGCGATTTTCTACCCCCAATCCCGAACCATTTACTAGCTGAATTTCTGCTAATGGGACGTTAGCCGCCGTTGCTGCTTTTTGTCGGACAACTTGCGCTCCTCCCAGCAAATAAGCCAACATTTCCGCCATTTCGTTATTGCTATAAACATTCATTTCTTTAAGAATTTGCGATAGTAGCAAAGAACGATGGCGTACTAATAATATTTGTTTGGGGTTTATTAATTGCGATTGTTGTACTGTACCCGAAATCACAATTTGCGGGCGCGGCGTACTGGGGGGTAGACTTAAATACTGATTTTCTATCGTATTCGACCAATTAGCAGCATTAAAGGCTTGTTTTAACAACTCACCAGACTTTACAGGATTGAAGTTGTAATTCATGGCAAAAGTGCCTGTAATTATCAAGTTTCCCTGTACGCGATTGATCCCCATAGATTGAATCGCATTGCCAAGAGCAATGGCTTCTTCCCACACAAACAACGGATCGCCATTGCCTTGGACAATCAAATCTCCCTGTAATACGCCCTTAGAAATCGTCCCATTGGTACTAATTGTCGTGTCAAATTGATAATTTGCGCCCCAAGTGCTTAAAGCAGCTATTGAAGTAGCAATTTTAGTTAAAGAAGCGGCTGGTATTGGTACTGTCCCTTGATGATTTGCCAGTAAAACGGGCCCTGACTGTATCCACACGCCTTGAGACTCAGCAACTCCCATTTGGAGCGATTTTAAATAATTTTGTACGGTTATGGCAGCAACGGGAGAGCGATCGGGAGCTAAAACTAAACTAGGGCTACTTTGCAGTGCCAAAACTTCCAAGGGATCGACCGTCGCCACCTTTACCCCCGCCTTGTCTAACCATAAAGAAACCAATCCCGAACCAAATAATTGCAGCATTAAAATATTCGCCTATTTACTTATAAAAGAGCGCTTTTAACACGGATATCCGCGCCTTTCACTGATGTATTTGCCAAATACTTTTCTAATGTCTCACTAAATAACCGTAAGATTGCGTGTTTGGGGGAAAGCATCTGGTAAAATTTTGAAGGTTTCTAGAAATTTTAATCAATGGGAGCTACTCGCGCACGGATCGCAATTGATGCCATGGGTGGGGATCATGCCCCCGCCGAAATTATTACAGGGGCGTTGCGAGCAAGGGAAGAATTAGACGTAGAAATTTTGTTGGTGGGCGACCCCCAGCAAATTAAAGCGCACTTACCGCAGCAAACTAATTTTGGGCAATTAGAAATTGTTTCGGCGGAAGGAACAATCGAAATGCATGAGGAGCCTTTAAGCGGCATTAGACGCAAACCCAAGGCTTCAATTAACATAGCGATGGATTTGGTTAAGCAGCAACGAGCCGATGCGGTGGTTTCTGCCGGACACTCTGGGGCAGCTATGGCAGCCGGATTGTTGCGCTTAGGACGATTGAAAGGTATTGACCGCCCAGCTATTGGCGCGGTATTACCGACAATTGCCAGCAAGCCCGTAATCATTTTAGATGTTGGGGCAAATGTAGACTGTCGACCGAAATTTTTAGAACAGTTTGCCATCATGGGTTCGGTTTACAGCCAGTATGTACTGGGAGTTGATGAACCCAAAGTTGGGTTATTAAATATTGGGGAAGAATCTTGTAAGGGTAACGATTTGGCACTTCGGACTTACGAATTGCTAGAACAAAATCCGCGAGTTTCTTTTATTGGCAATGCTGAAGGGCGCGACGTACTTTCCGGGCGTTTTGATGTAATTGTCTGCGACGGATTTACAGGTAACGTGCTGCTAAAATTTGCCGAAGCTGTGGGCGAAGTCATGCTGCAAATTTTGCGGGAAGAATTACCCCAAGGCTTGCGCGGTCAAATCGGCACAGCAGTTTTAAAACCCAATTTAAAACGAATCAAACAGCGCGTAGATCATGCCGAACATGGAGGCGGGCTGTTGCTTGGAGTTGCGGGGATCTGTATTATCAGTCACGGTAGTTCGCAAGCGCCGTCGGTGTTTAATGCAATTCGTTTAGCAAAAGAAGCGATCGATCGTCGAGTTTTAGAACATATTTCGTCTCAAAATGGTAGCAAAAAGCAATCGGCAACTAGCAGTAGTGAAGCGAATAGTGGTGAGTAAGGCATAAACCAAATTTATCCTCTTATATACAGTTCGCACGTCACCATTGGAGAATAATTTTGCAAAATTTAGGCGTAGCAATTACGGGGAGTGGCTCGGCTTTGCCCACAAATTGCTTGGATAACGAAGCAATTAGCAAGTTAGTTGATACCTCGGATGAATGGATAGCCTCGCGCACGGGAATTAGGCAAAGGCGACTAGCTAATTCCGCCCAGTCTGTCAGTGAAATTGCTGCTATTGCCGCAAAGGGCGCGATCGCAATGGCGGGAATTTCCCCAATAGACATTGATTTAATTATTTTGGCAACTTCTACCGCCGACGACTTATTTGGCAGCGCTTGTCAAATTCAAACCCAAATTGGAGCAACTAACGCGGTCGCTTTTGACCTCACGGCGGCTTGCTCTGGCTTTGTATTTGGGCTAGTTACGGCGGCTCAGTTTATTAGAACCGGAGTTTATCAAAACGTTGTTTTAATTGGCGGTGATATTTTGTCGCGTTGGGTAGATTGGCAAGACCGCAGCACTTGCGTACTATTTGGCGATGGTGCGGGGGCGGTGGTTATGCAGGCAAAGGAAAGCGATCGCCTGTTAGGATTTGAAATCAGAAGCGACGGTACGCAAAATAACTGTTTAAATTTGTCTTATACTCCCAAATCACAGCCCCTTACCCCCGATCTTGAGGTTGGCAAGGGCAACTTTAAACCAATTACGATGAATGGCAAAGAAGTTTATCGTTTCGCCGTCCAGCGCGTTCCAGAGGTCATTGATAAGGCTTTATTTCGAGCTAATATCACTTCCGAGCAAGTAGATTGGTTGATATTGCATCAAGCAAATCAACGCATTCTTGATGCTGTTGCCCAAAGGCTAAATATTCCCAGTCACAAAGTCATCAGCAATCTTGCTAATTACGGCAACACTTCCGCCGCTTCGATTCCCATCGCTTTAGATGAGGCCGTACGCGCTGGACACATTAAAACTGGCGATACTATTGTTACTTCGGGTTTTGGCGCTGGTTTAACTTGGGGGGCGGCGATTTTTAAATGGGGAATTTAAATATTTACTTAAAAATTCACAATTTTTTCAATGACTAAAACGGCGTGGGTATTTTCAGGACAAGGTTCGCAAGCGATTGGTATGGGGAGCGATTTATTCACCTCTTCTGGTGCAGCTTCGGAAAAGTTGGCACAATCCGAGGAGATTTTAGGTTGGTCTGTACGAGAAATTTGTCAGCATCCAGAAGACAAAGTATCGCGGACGTTGTACACTCAGCCTAGTTTGTATGTAATCGAAAGCATTTTAGCGGACGCTTTAAAGCTACAAGGCGCAACCCCGGCTTTAGTTGCTGGTCATAGTTTAGGCGAATATACAGCCCTCTATGTTGCTGGAGTTTTTGATTGGGCGACGGGATTGCGTTTAGTAAAAGCTAGAGCCGAACTTATGGATAGCTCTGCAGGGGGCAAAATGGTAGCATTAATTGGCTTTGAGCGCGAACAATTACTTAAGCAATTAGACCAAATTTCTGATGTAGTTTTAGCTAACGATAATAGTGCCGCTCAAGTAGTAATTTCTGGAACTCCTAAAGCGGTGGAAATGTTGCTACCTCAAATTAAAGTCAAACGCGCTATTCCCTTAAATGTATCGGGAGCATTTCACTCGCCATTAATGGCACTCGCCGCTAGTCAATTTCAAGAAATTTTAGCCCCCGTAAACTTTAACAGCGCCACCATCCCGGTAATGTCTAATGTAGACCCCATACCTTCTACAGACGCGGATGTTTTGAAAGAGCGGTTGATTAAACAAATGACGGGTTCTGTACGCTGGCGAGAAATTTGCGAGCAATTACTTACTGAAGGGATAGAGAAAGTTATAGAAATTGGACATGGTACGGTTTTAACAGGTTTAATCAAACGCACCTGCCCTACATTGAAGTTAGAAAATATTAGTAGTGCCGAAATGGTACTAAACGCCAAGTCATAGTGTCACCAAATGGGCAGAAGCCGCGAACCATCAATTAGTCTGTTACTTTACCACCTGTTTAAGTGGTCAATAGTCAGCCCTACACTGCACCTTTATTTACGAGGGCGCGTATATGGCGCGGAAAACGTGCCTAAAAGTGGTTCCTTGGTAGTTGTCAGCAATCATGCTAGTTACTTCGACCCGCCATTGCTTTCTTGCGCGGTAGGTCGCCCTGTGGCTTATATGGCAAAAGAAGAACTATTTAAGATTCCCGTTTTGGGCAAAGCGATAAAGTTATACGGCGCGTATCCTGTAAGTCGGGGAGCGAGCGATCGCTCTGCTATTCGTTCGGCGCTACAATCATTGGAAAATGGCTGGGCTACAGGGGTTTTTTTAGAAGGGACTCGTACCCCTGATGGCAAAATTAACGATCCTAAAATTGGTGCAGCTTTAATTGCCGCTAAAGCCCAAGCGCCAATCTTACCCGTTAGTTTGTGGGGAACTCAAGGAGTTTTAATTAAGGGTTCGGCAATTGTGCGCCCCGTTCCCATTACGATTAGAATTGGTAAAGTTATTGCTCCTCCCGCTTCTACAAATCGCCAACAATTGCAAGCCACTACTCTTGAATGTACAGAAGCAATTGCAGCACTTCACGAAATGGGGCGCTAGTAAAAATATACCGAATGAGAGTAGACTTTACACTTACTTATTTGTACCCTTGGTTTTGGCTTCAATAAGCCATACCAGACAGATTAGGTGCAAACATGAATGAAGTGTCTACTAAAGATTTTTGGGACAAATTAAATAATTTATTTTTAGTCCGTTTTCTATTACTATTTCTCTCTGGCTGGGCTTTAGTAACTCTTTTAGCTTATTTTGAAACAGTAATTGTTATTTTTACATCGGCGGCAATTTTAGCTTTTTTACTTAGCTATCCCGTGCGCTGGTTGCGGCGTTTTTTACCGCATGGTTTAGCAGTTAGTGTAGTTTTTATATCTAGCCTTTTATTGCTTGGTGGTCTTACAGCAACTGTAGGTTTAGCTATTTTATATCAAGGACAACAATTAATTGACAGTGTAACTGCCTTTTTAAATTCTTTAGCGCCTTTAGTTGGACAAGCAGAAGATTTTTTGCGCGATCGCAATCTGCAAGTAAATTTAACCGGAATCGAAGAACAATTGCGTAATCAAGCATTAGGATTAATTGGTTCTAGTTTGGCTACTCTACAGGTATTTTTGGCTAACTTAGTAACTTTACTCTTAATTGCGGTAGTTGCTTTATTCATGCTATTAGATGGCGAAAGATTATGGAATTTAGCGCTCAAAGCTATCCCTAGACAACTACGCAATCGTTTTACAGCAGTTGTTAAGCGCAAATTTCTAGGTTTTTTCAAGGGACAAGTGCTGTTAATGTTATTTTTGTCTACTTCTAGTTTTTTATTGTTTTTAGTATTAAGAGTACCTTTCCCCTTAGTCTTAGCCTTAATAGTTGCTATTTTTGATGCAATTCCGGGAATTGGCGCAACTTTGGGAGTTAGTATAATTACTTTAATTGTCTTATCCCAAAATGTATTTTTAGCCGCAAAAGTTTTAATTGCTTGTATTATCCTGCAACAAATTCAGGACAACCTAATTTCTCCTAGAGTCATGCAGGGATCGTTAAATTTGAACCCGGTAGTTGTATTTTTTGCCTTGTTAGTAGGAGCAAAAATAGCCGGATTATTAGGAGTATTTATTTCTATCCCCATCGCCGGAGTTTTAGTTACTTTATTTGAAATAGACGAAATGAAAGCAGAGGCTTAATCGCCCAAATACTCAAATAATTTAGTATAGATAAGTGGAGTACATTTATTTATTGTTATGGCAGAATTGAGAACAGAATTAGCAGAAAACCTAGACGAAGCAGCGTGGGAATGGCTGATTCCTCACGTTAAGCGCGATAGTGTACTGGTAGTAGCAAAAGAATTAAACTTAGTAGATGTGGGAATTGCGATCGCCAGTGACAATTCAACATCTGTGCAACACTGGATTAGCGAACAATTAATCCAAAAACCCTCCCAAACTCAGTTAAGTGATTGGAATAGCGACCTTCAAAAGCGGTTTAATACGCTTATAGTCCAGCCTTACGTTTTAATTCAAGAGCCCTAACCGCTATTTTGAGTTTTTAGCTAAAGTCGATCCAGTATGACCCGTTACCACCCATAATACTGCCCTGACTCCATCGCGCAGGGCTTTAGAGCGGGTTTCTTGAACTATTTTACTTTGTACTACAACTGGCTGCAAATCAATACCTCGGCTACCTAAAACAATTTCCCCTACCAGACGAGCGCGGCGCATATGGTAGTCAGAAGTAACTAAATAAACCCGTTTGATCCCGCGAGATTGAAAGTCATCTACCAGCGTAGTGAAATTAGTTACCGTATCTTTTGCTTGATAATCTAAATGCAGGCGTTGAGGACTAATACCAGCTTTAGCAAATACCCGCGTCACGTAATTTTCATTTGTGCTACCAGAAGACACCCAAATCTGTAAATTGGGATACTGAAGCGCTAATTTAGCTGCAACTCTTTCTCGCTCCAACTTAGTAGAGGAACCACCTAAAACTAATACAGCTTGAGGAGTTTCTAGGCTTCTAACTTGCTTGTATCCCATCCATAGCAAAACTGGCAGAGCAAGGGTTAATACAAGCCGCCAACCCCTGCTCTTAAAGCCTCTTTTTTTAACTGATTTTTGATTTTGCCTGCTTTTTAACATAAAATCGCGCTCTAGCACGACGATCTAGATTAGCAGGCAATGGACGGGACTGGCGCGTCTCGAACGCGCGACCTAGCGCTTAGGAGGCGCTCGCTCTATCCAACTGAGCTACAGCCCCAATTGTTAAGCATCTATAATTTTAGCATTATAAAGCTGACAAGCTAATTTTCAACTAGATAACCACGAGCCGTCCCAACCACCGCCACCCGTTTCCAATCCGCATAAGTCGCTTTGCGCTTCCAGAATTAAGCCCAATTTTCCTTGATGACGAGAAGTTAATCTTAAACTTACTTGTCCGCGCATCGTGTCTTTACAAACAAACTGCAACCCGTTTTCTGTGGGTGCGCGTAAAGGAGTCCCTGGTAAATCCGTTGTTCCAACTAAACTAATTTCGTACTCCAAATTTGTTGCGTTCATTTCCCACTTACCCCAAGGCTGAATATTCCAGGTAACTTTGGCATTCCAAGGGACAAACTCGTAAAATTTGCCTTGGTAATGTACGCCAATCATGGCTACCGATTCCATCCACCACAACACGCCACGCCTACCGCCGCCAGCAGTTAAAGCTAAATCTGTTTTGCCATCAAAGCTATTGCAATTTAGCCAAAACCACTTTTGCGGAAAAGCACCACCCCAATTTTTTTCGCCATAAGCCGGAGCGTTGATAAATTCGTAGCGTTTGCCATTCCACTCAATCCAGCCTCTAGCCAAGCCGTGAGCCATCAAAATTTGCCATCCTGGTTCAAAAATTGGCAAAAACGAGATTAAACCCGCCGTTGATTGCTGTGACTCATTACTGTTTCCCCAACCGTAGATAGGCTTAATTTCATACTGCCAACTACAAGTGTTATTGCTACCTGGATCTTTAATTGTGCCTTGATTCCAAGTTGCTGAAGCTTGATAGCCTTCTTGAACGTAACAGTCAAATTCTTGGGGTAACAACCACATTGGTTGAGGAGGTAAATCGGTTTTACCCCAGTGGCCTAATTCTAGGCGATCACTATGAGCAAAAAAACGATTAACATTGGGAAAAGTACGGCATATATACTCATCATTGATTCCTAAAACCTGTGCCGCACCGCCACTGTGAGGCTTTCCACCTGTAGGATCTTCGATAGAGTACATGAAAGCAAAAGTTTGGTTAATTTCTGGCAAAGTAACGCGATAATACCAACCTTCAAAAAAGCGGCGGCTGCTATTATCCCAGTGATAACCACTATGAGGAGTTTGTTGGAGCAATTTGTTGGGAATACTAAACATGAATACTTAATTAGCTGCTCTTTTTAGTATGAGCGAAATCTTTAAGTCTTATCCTTTCTAATACAATTTAGTTTGTTAAGCCAAAAACTTTTGCAAATCTACCTAATACCGCCAGAATTAACCCAATAATCACACCTCAGTTGATAAATTCTTGGGTATCTATGCGCTCGACGATGTTATTTACATTTCTTGATAGCACTTCAATTTCGCTTTTGAGGGCAGTTTCTACTCTAATTAAATCTGTCTTTAAACCACCAATCTCCTCAGTCATTTTTAGCTGAAAATCATTAACATCCTCGCCAATTTTGTCAACCTTTCCTTCTAATTTGTCCAATCTACCTTCAACTCTAGTTAAAATTTCTTTTAGCTCGCACTCAATATTGGTCATTTTTGCCCCCAGTGCGATCGCCCAATAACTTTTTATACATTGGCTTACTCATAACCCGCTTATCTACTAAATTAGCAACGTTTCGATGCTGGGTGCGATCGCCAGTTTTGACACAATAATTTATGTATTGTTGGCTGTTTTTTGGCAATTAATGGGTCATTAATTGAGTAGTAATTTAACTAATAGCTGTATGGATGCTTCGCGCTGCATGATTTTGGTAGCTAAGTCTCCCCAAGACTACCAAGCTTTTCGGATTAGTCCCGGCGATACTAATAAGTTAGCGATCATTTTTGATAGTGCAACTGCTAATGTTTCTTTAACAGTTTGTGTAGAAATTTTTGATGTGGGTGGTAAAACTCCGCCAAATCGCCATCAAACTGCTGTAGAAATGTTTTTTATTTTACAAGGTGAAGGTAGGGCAATTTGTGATGGAAAAACTGTAGCAATTAAAGCTGGCAACAGTCTTTTAGTGCCGCCTACGGGAACTCATGTAATAGAAAATACCGGAAATACTCGGTTATATGCTTTATGTATTATGGTTCCCAATGAAGATTTTACAGAACTTATCCGTAGTGGCACACCTGTAAATTTAGATGAGGAAGATATCGCAGTATTATGTCGTAGTTCTCAAGCGTTAATTCTAGCTTAAGTTGTAAAAACTACTTTTTATGATTATAAAAACAAAAGAATTTAATACATCAAAAGCAGAATTTCGTCATGTTATTAACATTGCTTACTATAGATCGATTAAAGATTTAATAATTGGATTGGCAAGTTTCACAATAATAATTGTATTTTGTTCTGGATTTAACTCTTTAGCTGTCTCTATAGCTATCTGGTCTGGGATTTTGCTTGGCTATCTTTTAATTTTTCCTTTTCTTAATACTTCGGCAAAATCACAACCTGGGCTTCATTTAAAAAATAGAACTTGTGAGATTACTGATAATTATTTCAGCATGACTTTTGAAGATGGCAGTTTAACTAAGGTGCATTTTAATAATTATTTAAAAATTAATAGAGAATCTGAATGGTATTTTTTGTATATGACACAAGTGATGTTTGAATATTTGCCACTTAGAGCATTTAATTCTGAAAAAGATATAAATGAATTTGAGACAATGATGAAAAATAAAAAATTAATGGAGTAAATCGTATAGCTAAAATAAAGTGTTAAATGTGTAAGATAACAAAAAACAGGAAGGCGCGATCGCACCTTCCTGCCCTTTATTTATATCTAAACTAAATGATTAATATCTAGTAGTTGTCGAACTTACTGTATTTGGATCGCTATAAGCGGCAGTTTTTGGCTTCCGGAATAAATTTGCTAAACCAATTAAACCCAATAATCCTAACCAACCCCAGTTGTTGTTGTCATTTTTGGTTTCTTGAAAAGGAGTAGTGTCAATGGTTGGTGCGTTAGATTCAGGACTGGTTTGAGTTGTAGTAGGAGCGGTAGGATCGGCATTTTGCGCCGAAACAGGTAAAGATAAGGGCATTACAGCTAAACTTACAGCTATAACACTAGCACCAGCGATTTTTGACAATTTAGAATTCATGATATTTCCTCTTTATGCTTAATACTTTGGTTGTCTGTGAGTTAATTATTTTCTACAAAAATTACAGGCGGATTAGCAAACAACTTTCACACACAAATTTATCTGGGTTTCAAGTAAATAGAATCAACCTTTAGAATAAATTTTATTTACGCTCAAGTCTTCCTATAGAAATAGAACAGTTTTGAAACGCTTTACCCGCAAACAGTCTGATGTTTTGGAAGTATGGGAAATAAGCTATAAAAAATAAAAATAGAAGGCGCAAAAGCTACCTCCTATAAGATAAAAAGTTATAAGCGATCGCTTTACCTAAAAATAAAGTAAAGCGATCGCGCAGAATTTACTGCACAGAAAGCAATTCTTTATCTGATACAGCTTTGGGATCGGCTTCGGGAGTATCTGCTTCCGATGGCGGTACTACTTGCCAAAACTTCGGCAGATATTCCGACCAATTAGCTAGTACTTGCTTGGCTTTTGGCGATCCGGTACGTTCTACATGAAGTTGAATAAGTTGCTGTAATTGTCCTTCACCCACTGTTGCAGCATTGACTCGTTGCAACTTGACAATTTCTGGATTGACTAATTGAGGAAAATTGCCACCTTCGTCTAAAAAGTATGCCAAACCGCCAGTCATTCCAGCGCCGACATTACGCCCAACTTTTCCGAGTACGACAATTACACCGCCTGTCATATATTCGCAACAGTGATCGCCAGCACCTTCAATTACCGCCGTACCTTTGGAGTTGCGGACGGCAAAACGTTCGCCAGCTAAACCATTAGCAAACAAAAAGCCGCCCGTCGCACCATACAAACAAGTATTTCCTACAATCACGTTGTGTTCTGGTGCGTAGGTTGCATCGGTGGGTGGCGCAATAGTAATTTCGCCGCCGTGCATTCCTTTACCTACATAATCGTTAGCTTCGCCTTGCAGTTTTAAAGTCATGTTTGGCAAGTTGAAAGCGCCAAAACTTTGACCTACACTACCTGTAAAGTTAAGCTCGATTTGTCCGCTAAAGCCGCTATTACCGTACTGAGAAGCAATTTTTCCGGCGATTCTCGCACCAACAGTGCGGTCTGTATTGACTATTTTGTAAGTTTTGCTAACGTTACTAGCATTGCTAATAGCCGATTGAACTTCTTTATCAGCTAAAATTTGGTCGTCTAAAACTACACCGTTGCTGTGGACTGTTTCGTGATTTAACCAAGTGCGATCGCTTTTTGTATCAGGTAAAACCGTTAAGCAATCAAGGTTAAAGTCTTCAGTTTTAGTAAGTTTTGCGCCGTCTTTAACTTTGAGTAAATCCGCGCGTCCAATTACGTCCATTAAAGAGCGATAACCAAGTCTAGCTAACAAACTGCGGACTTCTTCAGCGACAAAGTAGAAGAAATTAACCACGTGTTCCGGCATTCCAGGAAAACGCAGACGCAAATCTTCTCGTTGACTTGTAACTCCTACAGGACAATTGTTTGTATGGCATATCCGCGCCATAATACAGCCTTCCGCAATCATAGCGATAGAGCCAAACCCAAACTCTTCACCACCCATCAACGCGCCCATAATCACGTCCCAGCCGCTTTTAAAGCCACCATCGACGCGCAAAATTACCCGATCGCGCAATTTATTTTCCATCAACACCCGATGCACTTCTGTTAACCCTAATTCCCAAGGACTACCAGCGTGTTTAATCGAACTTAAGGGCGACGCGCCCGTACCGCCATCGTGACCGGAAACTTGGATAATATCAGCGTTAGCTTTAGCAACTCCCGCCGCCACTGTCCCAATACCAATTTCTGCCACTAATTTCACCGATACTTGCGCTTGGGGATTAATTTGATGCAAGTCAAAAATTAACTGCGCCAAATCTTCAATAGAATAAATATCGTGGTGGGGTGGGGGTGAAATCAGCGTTACACCAGGCTTAGTACGTCGCAACATCGCAATATAAGGACTCACCTTTTTACCTGGCAATTGTCCGCCTTCCCCTGGCTTTGCACCTTGGGAAATTTTGATTTCAATTTGCCTAGCATTCATTAGGTACTCTGGCGTTACTCCAAAGCGTCCCGCCGCTACTTGCTTGATCGAACTTGAGGCGGTGTCGCCATTTTTTAAGCCTTTTAAGTGCGGTAATAATTCCGATGTACCTTCTGGGGTTACATCATCCAAAACCTTGTAACGTACCGGATCTTCGCCACCTTCACCAGAATTAGATTTACCACCAATGCGGTTCATGGCGATCGCTAACGTCTCGTGAGCTTCCCTTGATAGCGCTCCTAAAGACATTCCACCCGTACAGAATCGCTTAAATATTTCTGTTACAGGCTCTACTTTTTCTAAAGGAATAGAATTGCGATCGCTCTTTAAATCCAGCAAGTCACGCAATGCCGTAACTGGCTTGCCTTCTAGATGTTTTTGGTAAGTTTCGTAATGGTCGTATTGCTGTGTTTTGACCGCTTTGTGTAACGCTTTGGTTAATTCGGGACTATTGGAGTGATATTCGCCGCCTTGACGATACTGAACAAAGCCAAGGTTTTCCAGCTTTTTAATAGTTAATTCTGGGAAAGCTTTTTGATGGAAAGATAAAACTTCTTGAGCAAGTTCGCCAACACTCAAGCCACCTAACCTCGAAGTTGTGCCATAAAAGCCCAATTTCAACAAGTCTTGACCAATGCCAATCGCCTCAAAAATCTGCGCTCCTTGGTAGCTCGTCAGTAGTGAAATTCCCATCTTAGACAAGATTTTGAGTATTCCACCTTCTACAGCTTTGCGGTAGTTAGCCAACGCCGTATCTAGACTAATAGCGGGTATTTTCTGCCGCTCCATAAACTGCTGAGTTTTGGGGTCAGACCACCAGCTTCTGACGCTATCTAAAGCTAAATAGGGGCAAACCGCACTCGCACCATAACCAATCAAACAAGCAAAGTGGTGTGTACTCCAACATTGCGCCGTGTTAACTACTAAAGAGGCTTTCATCCGCAATCCTTCACGGATCAGGTGATGGTGTACAGCGCCAACGGCAAGTAGTGGTGGAATGTAGGTATCTTCAAGGTTTAAGGTCGCTCTATCGCTAAGTACGATAATTTTTGCTCCCGCCTTAACAGCTTCCACCGCCTGCTGACACAAAGATTTTACCGCCGACTGTAACCCGTTTGGCCCATTAGAAATTGCAAACAACGTTGATAATTCGGTTGTTTTAAATTCCGAAGTTTTTATCTGCTCTAATTCGCTCTCTAGCAGTACGGGAGTTTCTAACTTTAGCCTTTTAGCATATTCCGGCTTGGGTTCTAATAAATTCCCTCTCGCTCCTAGTTCTATATTCAGCGACATTACTAAGCTTTCGCGCAAGGGGTCAATGGCTGGATTAGTTACTTGAGCAAAACGCTGTTTGAAGTAGTCGTATAGTAAATGTGGCTTTTCTGACAGCACCGCTAAAGGTATATCGTCACCCATGCAAAAAGTTGGCTCTTTACCATCACTTGCCATCGGTTGAATTACCATTTCTACATCTTCAGTGGTGTATCCAAAAGCGATTTGATGGCGTAATAAAGTTTGTCTATTGGCGGTGCTAGGTTCTGGTAAGGGGGTTGTATCGAGCGGTTGCAGGCTAGGCGAACCATTTTCAGCTTTTATGGTGGGTTTGGGAGCAAGTTCTACCCGGTGTTGCTTCAGCCATTCACCGTAGGGATGCTGCGCCGCAACACGCTGTTTAATTTCCCAATTTTTTAAAATTTCATGATTTTCTAAGTCTATTGCGATCGTTTGTCCTGGTCCTAATCGTCCTTTTTCGACAATATCAGCTTCGGGAAAATCTACAACCCCTGCTTCGGAAGCTACCACAATGTAGCCATCTTTGGTTATTGTGTAACGTGCAGGTCTTAAACCATTACGGTCTAAGCTTGCGCCTACTTTTTTGCCATCGCTAAATACCAACAGCGCCGGACCGTCCCAAGGTTCTTGAATGCCGCTATAGTATTCGTAAAAGTCTGTGATTTCTGGATATTTATCTAAATCCGGCTGATTTTTATAAGCTTCTGGAACCATAATCATCAAAGCTTCCAGTGGGTTGCGCTCAGACCTTACCAGCAATTCCAGTACATTATCTAAGGTCGCCGAGTCGCTGTTATGAATATGAACGGTGGGTTTTAATTCTTCTAAACGGTTTTCCCAGACTGGATGGTTTAAATCTGCTTCTTTTGCCATCATCCAGTTGATGTTACCCAACAGGGTGTTAATTTCGCCATTGTGTCCCAACAGTCGCATTGGCTGCGCTAAAGGCCACTTGGGCATTGTATTTGTACTAAAACGCCGATGATAGATAGCAAAAGCACTTTGATAGATAGGATTTTTTAAATCTGGGTAAAAATCACCTAATACTGCCGATCGCACCATACCTTTATATACAATAGTACGGCTAGAAAACGAGCAGAAATAACAACTATCTGGCTCTATTTGCTCAATCTTTGCTATAGCTTTACCAATTCGGCGGCGACTGATATACAACTGACGCTCAAGTTCATCGCCGACAGACTTAGATTCTACAATTAATTGCTCAATTTGGGGCTGATTTTCCTTAGCTTGAATCCCCAAAGTTTGCGGCTGTACTGGTACTACTCGCCAGCCCAGTAATTTTATATCTTCTTCTAGTAAAATCTTTTTAGTTACTTGCTTTACTTGGTTAGCTATTTCCAAATTTTGAGGTAAAAACATCATCCCTACAGCCAAGTTATCTTTCGCTGGCATAGAGATATTTTGCAGGCTAAACCATTGTTGCAACAATTCCCAAGGAATTGCGGTCATAAGTCCTGCACCATCACCAGAATCTTTATCGGCGCTACAGCCTCCCCGATGTTCCAAACAAGTCAGGGCATTTAAGGCTTTCTCTATAATCTCGTGATTAGCCTTATTTTCACAATTAGCAACTAAACCAACACCACAAGCATCTCTTTCTTCAACCAACCATCGGGGTTCCATATAGGTCAACGACTCTGTATTATTTAAGTTTTGATTATTTGCAACTAAATTTTGCTGGCGTTCCATAGGCTAGTCCTAGCTTATTTATTTAATTTAAGGATAGGTGAAAGTTATTGTAGGTGTTGCTTTTTAAGTCTGCTAAAAAATGATAGCAATATGACTAGCGTTTACTTAAAGACAGGATTTTTAGTAACGCTCATTTATTTTGGAGTTAATACATTGTCTGCAAGGCAATCAAAAAAATTCGCTCTCTCTACCAGTATTTGCCACACCAACACCTCTAGTTTACAATTTCTCAGCCCCAGTAATCCGATGAGAACTTGAGCCATCAGACCCATAATCTGGGAATAAGACTCTAGTTTGGTTGACCTACCGCTTTGGCATAAACATTCCTTTTAGTCAACCCTATCTAATCTCTTAATTACTGAGCAAGAGTTAAAAACGTCGATGAGTGCCAATTAAAGCATTAATCTAATCTATATTATGACGTTAACGCTTTAAACATAAGTCATTAATTTTTGATATTTACAGCCAAATTCCCTCAACCCGTCTAATTCATGGTAAAAGGTTCAATTTTTAAGTCAAATAGCAGCACCTCACTCCTCTTACTCGTGCTATCAACTGTTTTAGGGCTACTACTTAGTTTTCCGGCGCGATCGCAATCTAACCCAATTCTCACCCAAAATCCGGCTACTTTGGTGCGTAGTCACAAAGAAATTCTCCTCAACAATCGCCCTTTATCTATCGCTTGGAGTCAATGGGAGCAAGGCGGGAAAACCCATATAGGCATTAGCGACACGGGATTTGCTCAAATTCTTGGGGTAGATTTGCTCAATACTAACAATCCGAGCTTACAACCGATTCAATGGTTTAACGACCCAAAAACTAACCCTATTGTTCTAGCAACTAAGTTTAATGGTGGCTATCGTTACTTAGATATAACTAATTTTGCTCCCCCAGGTTGGCAATTTGCTGTTACTGGTAATGTTTTAGTAATTAATTCTCCCACCGCTCAAGTGCGGGATATTAGGCAAGGAAAACAAACCTTTGGCGATCGCATTGTTGTAGAATTCGATCGTCCTACTTCTTGGCAAGTTAATCAGCAAGCCCCAGCACCCAAGCAAAAAACGGTAGTAAACGAATTAGTAGGGATTGTTAAGGCACAAATAGCTAAACAAGAATGGCTGATAACTATTGATGGTAACGCTAACCCGGCGATCGCGAATACTTTTAATTCTCCTCAGTCTCAAATAGAAATTACACCAAATCTTACCAATATTCGCCTGCGTCTCCCCGTTGGGATAGCTCCCCGTGTTACAACTTTAACTAATCCCCATCGGTTAGTAATTGATATTCGTCCCGATAGCATGGTAGAGCGAAATATCTTATGGGCGGACGGTTTGCGCTGGCGACAGCAGTATGTAAGCTTGAATGAGGATCGTTTTTCGGTGACGTGGTTAGAACTTAACCCCGCTAAAAAGCTCAAAATGCTGCCATTTTGGAGCGAAGCAACAACTCTTGTCGGTACTGCGCCTTTAATTAAAACCGCCGAGCGCTACAATGCTGTTGCAGCAATTAATAGTGGCTTTTTCAACCGCAAAAATCAATTGCCTTTAGGTGCAATTCGCCGCGATGGTAATTGGATATCTAGCCCAATTCTCAATCGTGGGGCGATCGCTTGGAATAAACAAGGCAAAATAAAAATTGGTCGTCTTAGTATCCAAGAGTCTGTAATTACAAATACTGGACAGCGTTTACCAATAACAACTTTCAATAGCGGTTACGTCCAAACAGGTGTTGCTCGTTATTCTTCTGCTTGGGGCGCTAACTACAGCCCTCTCACCGATAATGAAGCTATTTTTATCGTCCAAAACAACGCCGTTACAGCGCAACTCCCCGGTGGTACAGCAGGTAAAGCAACTTTCCCAATTCCGACTAATGGCTACTTGCTAACAAGTCGCGGTAGTAATATTAAAATCACTGTAGGTTCAATTCTCCGCCTGCAAAGCGCCACTACCCCCGCAGATTTTGCTAGTTATCCTCACATTTTGGCGGCGGGACCTGTATTAATTCAAAATCGGCAAGTTGTTCTAGATGCCAAAGCTGAAGGATTTAGCGATGCTTTTATTCGAGAAAAGGCAATTCGTAGCGTTATATGCAGTACAGCATCAGGAAATATTTTAATCGCCGCCGTCCACAATCGCGTTGGCGGTGCTGGTTCAACCTTGGCAGAAGCCGCGCAAGTATTACAGCAACTAGATTGTACCGAAGCGCTCAATTTTGATGGAGGAAGTTCTACCAGCCTTTACTTGGGAGGACAATTAATCAATCGTTCGCCGCGTACTGCCGCCCGCGTCCACAATGGGTTAGGAATTTTTCTGCAAGCGCCTTGAGTTAATAAAGTTAACGTTCAATTATGAAGAGTTGATGTAGAATACTTAATGTTTTACACAACACCCTTTCTTCAATCGAATATATTTTGTTATGTTTGGCAAGGATAAGTGCGTGATGCGTACTTTTAAGTTTTTGACCTTACACTAAAGCCTTCAGCAATTCGAGGAGAAAAAATGGTTCAACAAGTTAAAGAAGTTGCCGCAGAACCAGCGTTAAACCTGCCTTCAGGTGTAGCTCATAAAGGAGTTGCTGCAACAGAATTACGTCCTTGGGGATCTTTTACAGTTTTAGAAGAAGGACGAGGCTATAAAATTAAGCGCATTGAGGTTAAACCAGGTCATCGTTTGAGCCTGCAAATGCACCACCACCGCAGCGAACACTGGATTGTAGTTTCTGGAACTGCTAGAGTTACTTGTGGCGATGAAGAAGTTATGCTCAGTAACAATCAATCGACCTACGTTCCCCAGTGTACAAACCATCGCTTAGAAAATCCTGGCGTAATTCCTTTGGTTCTAATTGAGGTTCAAAACGGCGAATACTTAGGCGAAGACGATATTATCCGTTTTCAAGATGACTACGCTCGCGGTAAATAATCACTAAAATTTGGCTAATATACTTAATCATCCCCCGTTGCCGTTAAATACGTCTACGCGGGGTTTTGTTTATTATTAGTCTTATGATTACCATTAGTCCCACCGCCATTAAAGAAATTAGCCGCCTTAAATCAAAAGTTGCTAACCCAGAAGCATTATTTCGCCTGCAAGTGCAACCTGGCGGCTGTTCTGGTTGGATTTATCAGTTAAACTTTGATAAGCCAACTCCAAGCGATCGCCTTTACGAATCTAATGGCATCAGTATAGTTGTAGATTCTGAAAGCGTTAAGCATCTAAATGGCTTAACTCTAGATTACTCGGAAGATTTAATGGGCGGCGCTTTTCGGTTTCATAACCCCAACGCGCTAACTTTTTGCGGTTGCGGTAATTCTTTCACTACTGCTTAAAGAAAAATTTTGCTGCTTAATTGACATGCACCTAGCAAAATAGATATAATCAGAATTTGTAAAAACTTAGAACAGCAAAACCTCAATCGTGCTGTAACTCATGCCAACTATACAGCAATTAATTCGCACTGAACGCCAAGTAGCCGTAAAGAAAACCAAGTCGCCAGCTTTGAAGCAATGTCCCCAGCGTCGGGGCGTTTGCACCAGAGTCTACACCACCACACCTAAAAAGCCTAATTCAGCGCTGCGGAAAGTAGCTAGAGTCCGCTTAACTTCAGGCTTCGAAGTTACAGCTTACATTCCCGGTATTGGTCACAACTTGCAAGAACACTCGGTCGTGATGATTCGCGGTGGTCGGGTCAAAGACTTACCAGGGGTAAGATACCACATTATTCGCGGAACTTTAGACACCGCCGGAGTTAAAGACCGTCGTCAAGGTCGCTCTAAGTATGGGACAAAGCGTCCAAAACCTGCTGCTTAAACTTTGAAGTTACTTGCCGTAAGGCGTAAAATCAATTTCAGCCTTACTATCGCAAGTAAAAAAGTTGTACTTCAACACATTGAGGGCAATTAGTATAAAGCTTTATAAGTATCAATACAGCGCTCTAAACTTTGATTGCGGTATATGCGCGTCCGTAAATCGAGGAAAAATGCGACTTCTCAAAATCTAATCAGTCCATAGAAAAACCTTTACAGGCTAAGTTATGTCTCGTCGTACCGTTGTCCAAAAACGTCCAGTTCCCCCCGACTCTGTGTATAACAGCCGTCTTATCAGTATGATGATGCGGCGCGTAATGCGGAGCGGCAAAAAATCCATCGCCGCCGGAATCATCTACGATGCAATGAAAACTATCGAAGAACGTACCGGAAGCGACCCCTTAGAAACCTTTGAAAGAGCCGTGCGCAATGCCACACCTTTAGTAGAAGTTAAAGCCCGTCGCGTTGGTGGCGCAACCTACCAAGTCCCAATGGAAGTTCGCACAGAAAGAGGAATAACTCTAGCTATGCGCTGGTTAATCCAATTTTCAAGGCAGCGTCCAGGGCGGACAATGGCAAGCCGCCTCGCTAACGAACTAATGGATGCGGCAAACGAAACCGGGAACGCCATTCGTAAAAGAGAAGAAACCCACCGGATGGCAGATGCAAATAAAGCATTTGCTCATTACCGCTACTAGACGGTTTTCCGTAAAAGTATAGAATCTTAACAAGACAGTAGCATATAGATAAGTGCGGCTAAAAATTTAAGGAGGCAGCTAACTGTGGCACGTACAGTCCCACTGGAAAAAGTACGCAATATCGGGATTGCGGCTCATATTGATGCGGGTAAGACAACAACAACCGAACGCATTTTGTTCTATTCAGGTATCGTTCACAAAATTGGTGAGGTACACGAAGGAACAGCAACCACCGACTGGATGGAGCAAGAGCGGGAAAGAGGAATTACAATTACTGCGGCGGCTATTTCCACCAGTTGGAAAGACTACGCAGTCAATATTATCGACACCCCCGGTCACGTAGACTTCACCATTGAAGTAGAGCGTTCTATGCGCGTGCTGGATGGGGTAATCGCCGTATTTTGTTCGGTGGGCGGCGTGCAGCCTCAGTCAGAAACTGTCTGGAGACAAGCAGACCGTTACAAAGTACCGAGGATTGCTTTTATCAACAAGATGGATCGGATGGGCGCAAACTTTTATAAAGTTTACGAACAAATCCGCGATCGCCTGCGAGCGAATGCTGTAGCAATTCAGTTGCCCATTGGTACAGAAAGCGACTTGCGCGGCATTGTTGACTTGGTGAAGATGAAATCCTACATCTACAACAACGACCAAGGTACGGATATTGAGGAAACTGAGATCCCTGAAGAAATGCAGGATCTAGCTCAAGAGTATCGCGCCAAGTTAGTTGAAGCAGCAGCAGAAACCGATGAAGTATTAATTGAAAAATACTTTGAAGGCGTTGACTTAACTGAAGCCGAAATTCGCGTAGCGTTGCGTAAAGGCACAATTGCCGGAACAATTGTTCCCGTCCTTTGTGGTTCGGCATTTAAAAACAAGGGCGTACAATTACTCCTAGATGGGGTAGTAGATTATCTACCTTCACCGCTAGAAGTACCGCCAATTCAAGGCTTGTTACCAAATGGTCAAACCGTCGAGCGCCACGCTGACGATAACGAACCATTGTCAGCTTTGGCATTCAAAATTATGTCCGATCGTTACGGTCGCTTGACATTTATCCGCGTTTATTCTGGCGTACTCAAAAAAGGTAGCTACGTTTACAACGCGACTAAGGATAAAAAAGAACGAGTATCGCGTCTGGTACTGATGAAAGCCGACGATCGCATAGACGTAGATGAACTACGTGCTGGTGACTTGGGCGCAACTCTCGGACTGCAAGACACCTTTACTGGTGACACAATTTGTACCGAAAGCGACCCCGTAATTTTGGAATCGCTGTTTATTCCTGAGCCTGTAATTTCGGTAGCTGTAGAGCCGAAAACCAAGCAGGACATGGACAAGCTATCGAAGGCATTGCAATCGCTTTCGGAGGAAGATCCGACCTTTAGAGTCAGCGTTGACCACGAAACCAACCAAACTGTAATTGCCGGAATGGGGGAATTGCACCTAGAAATTTTAGTAGATCGGATGCTACGAGAATTTAAGGTAGAAGCAAACGTTGGTGCGCCTCAAGTAGCTTATCGAGAAACTATCCGCAAACCTGTAAAGGCTGAGGGTAAGTTTATTCGTCAAAGTGGTGGTAAAGGTCAGTACGGTCACGTCGTAATTGAAGTTACCCCAGGCGAACCCGGAACAGGCTTTGAATTTGTATCCAAGATCGTTGGTGGTGTTGTACCCAAAGAGTACATTGGACCGGCGGAACAAGGAATGAAGGAAACTTGCGAATCGGGTATACTTGCGGGTTATCCCGTTGTGGATATTAGAGCCACTTTAGTAGATGGTTCTTACCACGATGTAGACTCCTCAGAAATGGCATTCAAAATCGCCGGATCGATGGCAATTAAGGAAGCGGTAATGAAAGCCTCTCCCATATTGCTAGAACCAATGATGAAAGTTGAAGTCGAAGCCCCAGAAAACTTCCTAGGGGATGTAATGGGTGACCTCAACTCCCGTCGCGGTCAAATTGAAGGCATGGGATCGGAACAGAATCTAGCTAAGGTAACTGCTAAAGTTCCTTTAGTAGATATGTTTGGTTATGCTACCGATATCCGCTCGAAAACCCAAGGTCGGGGTATTTTCTCAATGGAATTTAGCCATTACGAAGAAGTACCTCGCAACGTTGCCGAAGCAATTATTGCTAAGAGCAAAGGAAACGCTTAAAAGAGTTAGGGATTTAAGTAATACGTTTTAAATTAAAATTAAATTGTTAAAACGTATTATTTAAACCATTCTCAAAATTGTTCTAAACTCAAAGTTCAACACTCAAAACTAAATTCAATGGCACGCGCAAAATTTGAAAGGAATAAACCCCACGTTAATATCGGTACGATCGGTCACGTAGATCACGGCAAAACTACCTTAACAGCCGCAATTACAATGACATTGGCGGCTCTAGGACAAGCTCAAGGTCGCAAATATGCGGATATCGATGCCGCTCCTGAAGAAAAAGCGCGTGGCATCACAATTAACACCGCTCACGTTGAATATGAAACCGCCGAGCGACACTACGCCCACGTAGACTGTCCCGGACACGCTGACTATGTAAAAAACATGATTACTGGCGCGGCGCAAATGGATGGCGGTATTTTGGTAGTTTCGGCTGCTGATGGTCCAATGCCCCAAACCCGCGAACATATCTTGTTAGCCAAGCAGGTAGGCGTTCCTAACCTCGTTGTGTTCTTGAATAAAGAAGACATGGTAGACGATGACGAATTGATGGAGCTTGTAGAGCTTGAAGTTAGAGAACTTCTCAGCGACTACGATTTCCCCGGCGACGATATCCCCATTGTCAAAGGATCGGGACTTTTAGCACTAGAAAAAATGACCGAAAACCCCAAAATGCCAAGGGGAGAAGATAAGTGGGTAGATAAAATCTACGAACTTATGGAAGCGGTAGATGCCTATATTCCTACTCCAGAAAGAGACATTGATAAGCCTTTCTTGATGGCTGTGGAAGACGTATTTTCGATCAAAGGTCGCGGTACAGTAGCGACGGGCAGAATCGAGCGTGGGAAAGTCAAAGTTGGCGATTCTGTAGAACTTGTAGGAATCAGAAATACTCGAACAACAACTGTTACCGGAATCGAGATGTTCAAAAAGAGCCTCGATGAAGGGATGGCGGGAGACAACGCAGGCGTACTATTACGCGGGCTTGAGAAAGAAGACATCGAACGCGGGATGGTAATTGCTAAACCCGGCTCGATTACACCTCACACTCAGTTTGAAGGTGAAGTATACGTTCTTAAGGAAAAAGAAGGCGGTCGCAAGACTCCATTTTTCCCCGGCTACCGCCCGCAATTTTACGTGCGGACAACTGATGTAACAGGCACGATCAAAGCCTTTACTTCTGACGATGGTAGCGAAGCAGAAATGGTTATGCCTGGCGATCGCATCAAAATGACGGTAGAACTAATTAACGCGATCGCGATTGAGCAAGGTATGCGCTTTGCAATCCGCGAAGGTGGTAGAACTATCGGCGCTGGTGTTGTATCAAAAATCTTGAAGTAACCTAAGTTACTCATTACCCATAGCAGAAAAGCATTATTGAGCTTTTCTGCTTTTTTACTGACTTTTACAAAACCCGAACCTAGAAAACTAAACCTAATGGCAACTCTTCAGCAACAAAAAATTCGCATCCGTTTAAAAGCTTTTGATCGCCGCTTGCTCGACACTTCCTGTGAAAAAATTGTCGAAACAGCAAATCGTACTAACGCTACCGCCGTAGGACCGATACCTTTACCTACAAAACGCCGGATTTATTGTTTATTGCGATCGCCCCACGTAGATAAAGATTCTCGCGAACACTTTGAAACCCGCACCCACCGCCGGATTATCGATATTTATCAACCCTCTGCTAAAACTATCGATGCTTTGATGAAACTAGATTTACCCTCCGGTGTTGATATCGAAGTGAAATTATAAAAATTAAGAATTGCCTTTTAGAACTGCTAAAAGGCAATTTTGTTAGGAATGTCTTTAGAGAAATTCGTTACAGTAAAAGTATTACGGTTTTTAGCGATATCCGATGACATCTCCTTCAAAAATTGCGGTGCGAGAACTTCCTTTATTTCCTCTACCAGAAGTAGTGCTTTTTCCTGGTAGACCTTTACCCCTACATATATTTGAGTTTCGCTACCGGATCATGATGAACACGATCTTGGAAAGCGATCGCCGTTTCGGGGTTTTGCTATACGATCCGGTACGCGGACAAGTTTCTAATGTGGGTTGCTGTGCGGAAATTATGCAGTACGAGCGCTTACCAGACGACCGAATGAAAATGTTTACTTTGGGGCAGCAAAGGTTTCGCGTTTTAGAATACGTGCGCGAGAAGCCTTACAAAGTTGGCTTAGTAGAATGGATGGAAGACGACCCCCCAGCCCAAGACCTCCGACCTTTAGCTAGCGAAGTAGAACAACTATTACAAGACGTAGTAAGGCTTTCGGCAAAACTAACCGATCAAAATATCGAGCTACCCGAAAATATCCCCGATTTGCCTACAGAATTATCTTACTGGGTAGCAAGCAACCTTTATGGTGTAGCTACAGAACAGCAAGCCTTACTAGAAACTCAAGATACTAGCACTCGCCTACAACGAGAAGTAGAAATTCTCACCTCTACTCGCAACCATTTAGCCGCCCGTACCGTGTTGAAAGACACTTTTAATTAAACGTTAAAGGGACAATAGATCGTAACTGCCAAAGATTTTGAGAGTTTCAGTGTAAGCAGTGAGTTCAGAAATTGCTGCTTGCACTGCGGGGGAAGTGGTATCGCCTTCTAAGTCTAGGAAAAAAAGGTAGTCGCCGAGCGATCGCTTGCTGGGGCGAGATTCAACGCGGCTAAGATTAATTTTTCTTTGAGCGATCGCTTGTAAAGGCTTGACTAGCGCTCCGGGAACATTGGCTTTGGTGCTAAAAGCTAGGCTGGTATGGGTACCTGTAACGGACTGCTCTGTGGAACTAAGTACCCAAAAGCGCGTGCAGTTATCGGCATAGTCATTAATAGAGTCAACTAAAATCGGCACATTGTAAAGTTGCGCTGCACGAGGAGAAGAAATTGCTCCAGCCTTTGGATCTAGGTTAAGTTTTTCCACTGCCTCGGTAGTAGAATTAGTCGCAATCAACTTAACATTAGGCAAATGCTGCTCTAACCATCCTTGACACTGCGCCAAAGGTTGGGGATGAGAATAAACGGTTTCGAGGGTAGTGATTGATTGAGCATTAGATAACAAAGCATTAGCGATGGGTAAAACTAAGGCGAGTTTGATTCTTAAGTTATCCAATTGCCACAACATATCTAGAGTAATCGCTATACTACCCTCAATCGCATTTTCTACCGGGACAACAGCTAAATCTACTTCCCCTGATGCGATCGCTTTTAAAGTTTTGGCAATACTTGAATAAGGACATAAAATAGTTTCTGTCTGACTTTGGGGCAGAAATTTACTTACATAAAAACTCGCCGCTTGTTCGGAATAAGTGCCAGAAGGACCCAAATGCCCGATAGAAATAGCCATAAAATAACCAACACTACGAACTAATATCTTGCCTTGTTTGGTAATGTTTTTGGTGCTAATCCATATAAATTATCGAATCGCACGAGGGCAAATCCCGTAATTGCCGAACTTATAACCCAAGCTACTGCTAAACCAACTAATTCGCTTAAAAATAAACGCGTAACTTGGCGTAAAACCCCACCTACACTCCAGCCGAAAAATAAACCAATTGCCCAAGCAACCGCTACTATCGGTATCCATACTATAGTTTTTTTGCATCGTTGGCGCAGGACAAGCCATTGCCCAATTCCTAGCAATGCTCCTATTTGTAAGCCATTTAACAATCCAAAAATTATTCTTGGCTCAAGTCGCAAAGTTCGGGGAGCCATCCAACCAATTGCGCCAAAGTGAGTAGCGCCAATTAGCCCCCAACTTACCATACTGACTAATGCCCACCAAGGAGCGATATTTTTGCTGCGCTGCTCTAAAACCATTCCTTGAGCTAAACCAACGATCGCACCTCCAATAACACCTTCTATAGATTTGATGTGGGGTCTAACATCCACTTCAATTAAGCACAAACTAATTAAAAAACTACCCAAAGTAACCAATATCCATTGCAACTTGAAACCGCAGTCAGTTTTGAGATATTTAACAAAAATCATGGAAATAAGGTTGCTACAGCTTTTTTAACTTGGGTTGCGAGCCAGAAAAAAGAGAATTAAACCCATTACGGCGTTCTTGGGGAGATTCGGGAGTAATATAGCCCCATAAACTTTCCCAGTAAAAAAAGGATACTCCTTTATAACCGCGATCGCGCACCCATTGAACTTGTTGGATAATTTGCTTAATCGCTACCGGATTGCTAACGGAACCTGTTGATATTCCAATACCTACAGGGATTTTTTGCCGCGCCGTTTGCAGAGCAATTTGTTGTAATTCGGTTACAAAAGTTTTTTTATCGTTGCGGTATATTTGACAAATCAATTCTTCTACCAAGCCAAGCTCGATCCAAGTTTGCCAGTCTTGCAAAGTTGCTCTATAAGCAAAATCTTGGGGATTGGGAGACAAGGTAACTAAACAGTTTGGTTTTACAGCTTTAACGGCTTTGTAAACTTGCTGCATGAAACTTGTAAGCTTATCCGCTCTCCAACGCAGCCATTGCGCGTCTACGGGGTTGTTGGGGGGATTTTTGCCTTGGTGTTCTTGCTTGTACAGCGCGGTCGTAAATTTGTCGTAGCCAAAATCGCTAGGTAAACCAAAATGATCGTCCAATTGAATCCCATCTACATCGTAGTTGGTGACAACTTCTACAATTAAATTGAGCATAAATTGCTGTACTTCTGGGTGAAAAGGATTAAGCCATACTCCTTTTGTGACCATAGGATCTGCTACTTTCTTTAATTTAGAATTGGTAGCTGTTGATGGGTTGATATCTACAGAAATTTTGCTGGCGTTGCGGCGCACTGTTAGCCAATCGGGATGACGTTTAGCTATAGCAGAACCAGAAGGAGCCATAAAGCCATATTCAAACCAAGGTATAACTCGTAAGCCTTGGCGGTGTCCTTGTTTAACTAGGTGCGCTAAGACATCTTGATTGAGCTTGAGAATTTTTAATAGCAAATTGCGATCGCGCCCGATTACTTTTTTAGCTACAGAACTAGGATAAAAAGTATTACCCCGATTCCAAACGACAGGATAAACAGTGTTAAATTTTAGCTGTGCCAGTTGACTTAAAGCGCGCTCTATCCCCCAAGGAGCATAAAAAACTCCACTTGCAACATTAGTTAGCCATACACCCCGTAATTCTGTTACTTTTGGGGGTGCTGGAAGACTGGGGGGAACGCGGGCAAGATTAAGAGCGATCGCAATAGACAAGCCAATTAAGCAAATAAACCTTTTATTCAAAATATTTCTACAAATAACCAGTACGAGCAATTATTTTTATCATCTCCCTACTGCTTTGACCTTGAGACAGAGGAAAGTAAGCGTAATAATTTTTTATACTTATTAACAAATGGATAATCATTGCCAGTATTTGACAT
This sequence comes from Chroococcus sp. CMT-3BRIN-NPC107, assembly GCA_019359635.1. Lineage (GTDB taxonomy): Bacteria > Cyanobacteriota > Cyanobacteriia > Cyanobacteriales > Chroococcidiopsidaceae > Aliterella. The sequence continues at coordinate 18,873 of JAHHGY010000002.1, read as the reverse complement.
AAATTTCTTAAAAAATCCTAAAATAAATTAATAAGCCCGTAATACTACTTATGCCAATTCGGTTTACTGCCTCTCAATCTGTGGAAATTGTAGTTCCAGAGCAGCCTATAGCAATTCACCATTATTTGCGCCAGCCTCAACGCTTAGTTTCTACTCTTGTCGATTCAAGTCGTATAGAAATATTAGGACAAGATCGCTATCTGCTGAAAATGCGTCCTCTAAGTTTTATGATGCTAAGTATTCAACCAACGGTAGACCTCAAAGTTTGGGCGACGGCTAACGGAACTATTCATTTACAGTCTGTAGCTTGCGAAATTAGAGGGGTTGAGTATATCAATCAGCGTTTTAAGCTAGATTTACTCGGTTACTTGTCGCCGGAGCAAATAGACGGCGAAACTCGGTTAAAAGGAAATGCCGATTTAAAGGTAGAAGTCGATTTACCTATGCCTTTAGCAATGATGCCAGGAGCTTTATTAGAAGCAACAGGAAACGGTTTACTTAAAAGTGTTTTGTTAACAATTAAGCAGCGATTGTTACATCAACTTTTAGCTGATTATCGAAACTGGGTTAATACCCAAACTGAAACAACTCAAACGCCGCTTTTGCCGCCAAATGCTGCGACTTCTATCTGACAGGGACGAAAGGACCTTCGATGCAAAGGAGACGCACCGTATTGTCTAAGTGCTTGGAGATGACGAGCCGTACCGTAACCTTTGTTTGCCTCTAAATCGTACAGGGGATACTTTAAGGCAAGACGAGTTATTAGGTCATCCCGCCAGACTTTTGCCACAATACTAGCGGACGCGATCGCTAGAGACTTTTCATCTCCTTTAACTAAGGCTTGTTGAGGGATTGCTAAGTCTTTAATGACATGATTGCCATCAACTAAACACAATTGCGGTTTTACTTTGAGCTTAAGAACCGCACGTTTCATCGCTAGTAACGAGGCTTGTAAAATATTAATTTGGTCAATTTCAGTACTAGAGGCAAAGCTAATACCCCAAGCTAAAGAACACGCACAAATTTTTTGGGTCAATTCTTGGCGGCGGTAAGCAGATAACTGTTTGCTATCTCTAATTTTTGCCTCGACAAGTATCGATAAAGCAGTAGCTGGTAGAATTACGGCGGCGGCTACCACTGGACCAAATAAAGCACCTCTACCCACTTCATCTACTCCAGCAACTATTAATGTGCCTGCCGAGCTATTACAAATTGCGGTATCAAACTCTAAACCTATATATGCTCGTTTCATATTGTTTGAGAGAAATAGCTGTTAGGGATTAGGTAACAGCTATTTGCTTCTAGTTATTCAGTAGCAGAAGAACGACGGCGGCGGCGACGTGGTGGTTCTTCTGCTACAGATTCTGACAGGGCAAGGTCGCCGACAGCATCGTCTAGCAGATTACTGCCATCGCTATTGAGCGAGTAATCGTCAGCATCCGTTGCAGTGCTAGTTTGGGCAATTTCTAGAGAAATTGTGGGTGGCAACGATTCTAGATTTGGCGTAACTGGTAGCGTTAACTGTTCTGGAGAAATCGCATCTACAGAAGTTTCTAGCTCCCCAAGATCGCCCGCTACTTGCGAAGTTTCGATAGCTTCTGGCATTTGGGCCGCTACAGCTTTTTCTGCTTGTCCTGGCAAAGTAACATTAATGATCGCACTTTTGGGGTTTTTAACCTGGCGGTTTAATAATACTAAGGGCGATACTCCCATCAGTGCGTATACATCTTGTTGTTCTGGGGTCATTTCTACGGTCACAATTTCTGGTGGGGTGACGATAGGTTTGATTGGTTCTGGTTTTACAGGCTTAGTTCGCTCTGCTCTTTCAATCCAACTAACTTTATTTGTTGTGGCTGTAGCTTCCTCATTATTTTCAACCTCTTCTTGCTCGTCTTGGTATATTTCTGGTTCTAATTCGTTGACTAGGCTCAAACCACGACCTTGCACTTCCTCGGCTTCGATGCGACTATTGCGGCGGCGGCGAGTACGGCGATTGTTGTCGTCAAGTTCTTGATAATTAGAACGATCGCTAATATTAATTACAGCATTGCGATCGTCATTAAAAGCTTCAGCAGTATCTGAATAAGTTTCTCGCGGTTCTGGTAGTCGGGGGGTGGGGGGCGTGCGGAACTCCCTGGCGGGGATAACCACAGGCGATCGCTCTGGAACTTCGGCTAAGGCGATTCGTTCTCTAGTTGTTGGAGTGGCAACTATTTCTTTTTCCCGATAATCTCCTTCTCCTGGTAAGTGTTCTATATGCCCCAATCCGCCGCAGGTTGGACAGGTGCTACCAAACAATTCATAAATATTTTGCCCTTGGCGCTTGCGGGTTAGTTCGACTAAACCTAATTCCGACAACTGAGCAATTTGGGGTCTAGCTTTGTCGGCTTTGAGGGCTTTATTAAAGTGTTCTAATACTTGGAGTTGGTCTTTTTGAGAGTCCATGTCGATAAAATCAACAATAATTACTCCCGCTATATTCCGCATCCGCAGTTGCCTGGCTATTTCTGTTGCCGCTTCGCAGTTTGTCCATAATACCGTTTCTCTAGCAGTTGCCGAGCGCGTAAAGGAGCCAGAATTGACATCAACTACCGTCAGCGCTTCGGTTGGTTCGATAATTACGTACCCACCCGAAGGTAAATCTACTCGTGGTTTTAAAGCTTCTTTAATTGCGGCATTGATACGGAAGTATTCTAATATTGAGGCGCGATCGCGGTGATGATCGATGAGCAACCCTTGGGGAACACTCCCACCGCTCCAATTGACTAGAGCTTGCTTGACTCTTTTTAAGCCTAAATTAGAATCGACTACAATCCGGTTGACATCTGCGCCGTACATATCTCTTAATACGCGCTGAATAAAATCATCGTCGCGCTTGAGCAAGGCAGGCGCTCGTGTCGATTGAGCTTCAAGTTGTATCGACTCCCATTGCTTAAGCAACATTTCTAAGTCTTCAATAATTGCTTCTTCGGGTTTACCTTCGGCTTCGGTACGCACTAGCATTCCCATTCCCGAAGGTTTAATTAAAATTGCTAAGGCTCTCAAGCGGTTGCGTTCGTTTTCGGTTCTAATTCTCCTAGAAAGGTTTACACCGCGATTAAAGGGCATTAATACTACATAACGACCGGGGAGAGTAATATTACCCGTAAGCCTGGGGCCTTTGTTACCCGTTGGCTCTTTCATTACTTGAACTAATACTTTTTGCTGGGGCGCTAAGAGTTCTGTAATTGCTCCAGAGGTGCGCTTCAGCCGCAATGGCCCTAAATCGGTGACGTGAATAAATCCATTTCGCTCTGCATCACCAATGTTCACAAAAGCCGCATCTATCCCAGGCAGTACATTTTCTACTACTCCCAGGTAAACATCACTAATTTGATGATGACCAGTAGCTACTACAAGTTCTTGAATTTGATCTTCGCTAAAAACCGCAGCTATGTGATGCTGTTCGGCGATAATAATTTGTTTTGGCATTCAATTTCCTCAAATTTAGCAGCGATGTTTCATGGCTTTGAGAATTGTTTTCTCGCTTTCACAAGCCTGAAAATAGATGCTGCTGATAATTGCAGTTGGAATTTAACTAAGGGGTCGCTCAAAGACAAAAAGCACGTTATTGGTGCTAATTACCTATGAAGTGGGGGCTTATTGCACAATAGTTGCTTACCATAGCAAACAACAAGTATTGAGCATCTGTAATTAATCTTTATGCAGTATCCTGAATTTAGAAGTCAGGAGTACAATCAAACAAGACATTTGTAAAAGTCAATCGCGCTCAGTGTTGGCTAAACTCTTCAAGAGCAATAAATAATAGAAAACTTTTATTTTCCTTAACTATTATGCAAAAGAGTTGTTGGAACTGTTTCCTTGATTATTTTTGCTTCCGCCTCGATCGCTCCTGATGAGCTATAGCAGACAATTAAGCGCTAAAAATTGCTATTGATACAATTTTAGCTTAAGCTTGCCAAAAATCAATTAAGAAAGTAAGGGAAAGGATTTTTTCTCTAATCTGCGATCGCCAAGCGATCGCGGTGAATGTGCAGTAAATGAATTTCTTGTCCTGCTACTTGTTCGAGCATAAATATAACTTGCTCTGGTTTTAGCTGTGTACCGTCATTTTGACAAACCCCGGTATAGCGTAAAACTATGTTGGGAGTGGTAGAAACGATAGTTAGATCGAATAAGCGACTTCGCAAATTGATAGTTTGACTTTTAAGCGACTTCGTAAAATGTTCTAACCAAATTTCTTCAGTAGCCTTAATTGCTTCTATCCATTGCTGCCATTGACTTACAGCTACAGGGCTTGTAACGGTCAGCAAATACTCAGCTTCAGTTAGTAACTTCGCTGACGAGGGCGCTTTTAGCCCGACCTCCGCTATTTTATAAATGGGTAAGTTAGCAGGCAATTGTTGGCTGATTTTTTGTTTAAATTCTTCTAAATCAACTCTTTGAGTGAGTTCAAAGTCGATAAGTTCGCCGCTACTTGTTACTCCTAAAGGTAACGCCATGGCGATCGCCATGCGGGGGCTGGGGTGAAAGCCACCACTAAAAGAAATTGGCAACGATGCGCGGCGCAATCCGCGATCGAATAACCGAATCAAATCTAAGTGACTAATTAAAGCCATATCCCCCAATTTGCCAAACCAAACCCGCACTCGTTGCAATCTATCGGTATTTGGCACAAAATCCCCAGCAAATTCGGGAATAGGTAGCGCATCAATAACTATATTGTGACCAAAATCTACACTACAAACGCCGCAATGAGAGCATTCGTCAAAAGAGCAATCGGGGACGGTAGCGGCAGCTAAAGCTTTTTGTAAATCGGCTTTGAGCCATTCGACATCAATTCCCGTATTGATATGTTCCCAAGGCAAGGGGCGATCGAGATTGGTTTGAGTTGTAGAAGCGTCTTCTTCTTTTTGGCGATATTTCCATTCTAAGCCTGAAAGAGCGATCGCCTCTTCCCAAGCACCATAAGCTTTATCGACGCTTTCAAACCACGCATCCATTCCCGCGCCCAATTTCCAAGCGTGACGAATAACTGGCGCAAGGCGGCGATCGCCTCTACTAACAAAATCTTCCATCGCCGATATCCGCACGTCGGTAAAATTTGCCTTCAGATTCTTCATCCGGCGAAATTCTTGTCTTAGCAGCCATTGTTTGCGCTCAAATTCTGCATTTGTAACGCTATGCCATTGAAACGGTGTATGAGGCTTGGGAGTAAAGTTAGAAATTGTCAAATTGATACTTAAAGGCTTTCTTCCCACCGTCCGACATTCGCGCTGCAACCACCTTACCGTCTCCGCAATACCCAAAACATCCTCATCGGTTTCTCCCGGTAAGCCGATCATAAAATACAGCTTAATCTTGTCCCAGCCCCTTTCGACGGCAGTTTTTACACCCCGGAGCAATTCTTCGTTAGTTAAACCTTTATTTACAACATCCCTTAGCCTTTGAGTCCCAGCTTCGGGCGCAAAAGTTAGTCCGCCTAGCCTCGCACCGCCTAGAATGTCGGCAATATTTTCATCAAATCTATCTACCCTTTGACTGGGTAAAGAAAGCGAGATATTTTCATCTTTGAGGCGATTTTTAATTTCTAATCCAACGGCAGGTAAAGCTAAATAATCCGAGCAACTAAGAGATAGTAATGAAAATTCATTGTATCCCGTCGCCCGCATTCCTTCTTCAATCGCTTCTACAACTTGCTCTGGTTCTACATCTCTCGCTGGACGGGTGAGCATTCCTGGCTGACAAAAACGACAACCGCGAGTACAACCGCGTCTAATTTCTATTGTTAGGCGATCGTGTACCGTTTCTACGTAAGGTACTAACCCAATCGAATAAGCAGGCATGGGAGTCGCTACCCGCCGCAAAATTCTTTTTGGTACGTCGGGGCGCAAGGGTTGTACCGAGCCATCTTCAGCCATTTCGTAGAATTGAGGCACGTACACGCCTGGTACTTGTGCTAGTTCTAAAAATAATTCGGCTCTATTTAAATTAGTTAGTTTTCCTTGCTCCAAAACTAAGCCAATTTCGGGTAGTAATTCCTCGCCGTCACCCAAAACTATAAAGTCAAAAAAATCTGCGTAAGGTTCAGGGTTTGAGGTTGCTGTTTGTCCGCCAGCAAAAACCAAAGGATAACCTTGCTGTCTTTCCCGCCACGTTAAGGGAATTCCGGCTAAATCCAACATCTCTAAAATGTTGGTAGCTCCTAATTCGTAGCTTAAGCTGAACCCTAATATGTCAAATTCTTTTAAAAATGCCTTCGATTCTACTGCAAATAAGGGTGTGTGAGTAGCACGTAGCTTTGCAGACAAATCGGGCGCAGGCAAGTAAGCGCGATCGCACAATTGACGAGGTTGGGCATTTATGATGTTGTATAGGATAATATGGCCTAGGTTGGACGCACCTACTTCGTACACTTCCGGGTATGTTAGTACCCAACGCACTACAGCGTTATTCCAATCTTTGTGAACTGCTCCTAACTCATTACCTAAATAACGAGCAGGTTTGAGAATCCCATCGGTTAATAATTCTTTAACTGCAACCACTTTGCTAATTTCAGCTATTTAGCTTTACCTTAGCATTAGTTAATTTAGGAACACGCTTCTTCAAAGGCTTTGGTGTTTTCAAATATTTCAAATACTCGATCTAGCTGCGTGAGTTCAAAAATGATCCGAATAGCTGGAGACACACCGCACAAGCTAAAACGCGAACCTACAGTCTGAGCTAGTCTAAGACTTGAAACCAATGCCATTAATCCTGCACTATCTAACGATTCTACTTGTTCTAAATCCACTAGCACGTTAGATTTTTGATTTTGTGCTATTGCTTTTGCCATTTCTTGCTGAAGATTCGCTGAATTTGAGGCATTTACAGCACCATGAGGGCAGATAACTGTAATTTCTGGATAAGCAATTGTTGTTGACATTGTTGTTTAACTTGGGGGTTACTACTTGATGAGATAAGTTCTATTTCAACAGACCTAATCAACTTTTGTATCGACCAGTCGGTGGAGTTTTTACTCTCGACTTATTGCTACAGTCTACATAAATTTACAAAACTTAAAAGTGTACGATTATACAAAACTCTTTGAATATGTCTAAGGACGAGTAAATCTTGCTAAACGCTAGTTATTTCAAGGTTAATAAGTTCAAGTTGTCGGATTGGAATCTACCGTAGGTCGTAGGTTAGTGAGCGTTCTTTAGTTGTGTATTATACATACCTATCGAAAGTTTTGGATCGAACTAATTTGCTTATCTGCTCCAGGTTCTATTAGCTAATAATATACTTCGTGCGATCGCCAACAAAGTTACACAATTGATAGTTGATGAGTTTTTAAAATTTTATAAGCTCGATGAATTTACTTTTCACTGACTTTTTTGATTAAACTTCAATTAATAGCTTGAAAAACCTCAACTTATTTGTATTTTTAATAAAAACGCTCAATTTTAGAGGCAATTGAGGGCGAATAAATTATTGCTGTCTTTAGAGATTAGTGAGAACGCAAACAGGCTTGTAGAGCTTATTGACAAAAGATACAATATATAAATTTAAAAGAAGTCTATCCAAAGGGAGATGTATAAATATTTTTGATTTTAAACGTAATCTAGTAAGAGATCGGCAAAAAACTTAAGCGCTGCACGAGCAAGGCTTAAATTGTGGTATGGTGCTTCCACTGGTTAATAGCCGTCAGCTATAACCCATCAGCCTTTGGCGAGATAAAGTAAGCTTGACTTGACGCTTATTCAGACCAAAAGCTTGTAGTTTTTTATAGTAATTTGTTCTTAAATCGCCATGCAATTTGCTAAACGCTTAGAAAAAATACCTCCCTACCTATTTGCTGAAATAGACCGTAAACGCGACGAAATGGTTTCCAAGGGAGTCGATATTATCAATATGGGCGTAGGAGATCCAGATAAGCCCACACCACAGCCTATTGTTCAGGCGATGCACGAGGCGATTGACGACTCTAGCACTCACAACTATCCTCCCTACCAAGGAACAAAAGAGTTTAGAGAAGCGGTGGTAAAGTGGATGGAGCGACGGTTTGGGGTGGAAGGATTAAACCCAAATACCGAAGTTGTGTCATCAATTGGTTCAAAGGAAGCTATCCACAATACATTTTTAGCTTTTGTAGAACCTGGAGACTACACATTAATTCCCGATCCTGGTTATCCGGTATATCGCACTTCGACAATTTTTGCTGGCGGCGATTATTATCGGATGCCATTATTACCAGAAGCGAAGTTTTTGCCAGATTTAGAGGCAATTCCTGAAGAAATAGCTCGTAAAGCTAAGTTACTGTGGATTAATTACCCAAATAATCCCACTGGAGGACTAGCGACACTAGAGTTTTTTGAAAAATTAGTAGCTTATTGCCAGAAATACGACATTTTGCTGTGTCACGATCACGCTTACTCAGAGATGGCTTACGATGGCTACAAGCCCCCTAGCGTCTTACAAGTACCGGGAGCGAAAGATATAGCAATTGAGTTTCATAGCTTGTCTAAATCCTACAATATGACGGGCTGGCGAGTAGGTTTTGTCGTGGGTTCTAGTCACGGAATTAAAGGTTTAGGACAAGTTAAGACCAATGTAGACTCTGGTGTATTTAAAGCAGTCCAAAAAGCAGCGATCGCTGCTTATTCTACTACAGAAGCCGAATTGCAGGCGGTGATGTCAGTTTATCAAAAACGGCGCGATATTATTGTCCAAGGATTGCAGAGTTTAGGCTGGGATATTGAAGCGCCCAAAGCTACGTTGTATGTATGGGCGAAAGTTCCTCAAGGTTATACTTCAACGGAGTTTGTGACTTTGCTGTTGGATAAGTGCGGGATTATTGTTCCTCCTGGGAACGGCTATGGCGAATCGGGGGAAGGGTTTTTTCGGATTGCGCTTACTGTAGCTGATGAACGGATGCACGAGGCGATTAAGCGGATGAAAGAGGCGGGGATTCGTTACGCTTGAAGTTGAGATTCCCCCCAACCCCCGGCAATAAAGCGGAAAGCAGGGCTACACCGCTTTATTGCCTCCCCTTAAAAAGAGGGGAAATATAGTTTTATAGATTTAAGACGATAGTTTATTATCTTCAAGTTCGCTCTTTTGTGCCTGCCAAAGCTTTTGAATAAAAGAGTTAAGCTGTTGACGGGCATCAAGATTTGACTGTTGAGGCGGTACTGAAGCAAATATACTCGCTAAAAAAGGTAGAATTTCCGTGTCTAAAGTAGGGCGAAAGGCAGTTACAGACCAGAGTAAATCGATAGTTGAGCGCAAATCGATAACTAATGGATCTTCGATGGAATTTTGAACTAAAAGCAAAGGACGCACCCAGCAAACTTGACGGGATTCTACAACTTGGATGACTTCGGCGTACAAACAAGTAGCAAGATGTTCTAAACAAACAATTTGTAGTGGTTGAAAATTAGTTTTATAGTTCATCTCTACAACTCCCTAACCGTGACAGGTTTGCGTCACTGCTTTATTCTAGATTTTTCTGCCTTTGGTTATGGTGCGATCGCGCTTGCCATTGATACGCTATAAAATAAGTTAATGAGTGTTAAGCCCAGGCTTAATAACTATTTAGTTGTAATTAAGTAACAAAAGAGTGAAGACCTGTGTCTGTTGAAACCATACAAAAGCCTTCAACTGTCCGTAAAATAGCACCCCGGTATCGCGTTTTATTGCATAACGACGACTTTAATAGCATGGAGTTCGTGGTGAAAGTCTTAATGGAAACCGTAAGCAGCATCACTCAGCCCCAAGCGGTCAGTATTATGATGGAAGCTCATAGTAGTGGCATTGCTTTGGTAATTACTTGCGCTCAAGAACACGCAGAGTTTTACAGTGAAACTATGAATAATCACGGTTTACAAAGCACTATTGAACCTGACGAGTAAGGTTGAAGCAAATTAACTTCACTACGATCGCAAACTACCCAGCCCCACTAAGGTTGGGTATATTTGTGCTAGGGTTGCTCCTGCTATGGTGTCCTTTTGCTTTACCTATTTATGCTTATGTAGGCAATCGCAATTTAGCTAGTATCTTGACAATTGTATTGTTGTATGCTGAGTTTATTTTGCTGCTCAGCTTTTGGGGAAAGTACGTTTACCAGCAACCTCGGCTATTGCGACATTATGGTTTAGTAGGTACAAGAGCTAATGGTAGAGAGTTATTAATTGGGTTAGTAATTGGTTTAACAACGGTTTTAAGCTTATTTAGCTTAGAAGGATTGTTAGGTTGGTTACAGTGGCAGCAAGGGTTGCAAGTAAAAATAGTTGTTGAGGGGTTAGTAGTTGCGATCGCAACTGGTTTTGCAGAAGAATTGTTATTTCGCGGTTGGCTATTAGATGAATTACAGCGCGACTATGCAAAAGCGGCGATTTGGATAAATGCTTTACTATTTGCAGCTTTACACTTTATTAAACCACTATCAGAAATGCTCCAAACAGCGCCGCAATTTCCCGGTTTATTAATATTGGGGTTGACGTTAGTTTGGGCAAAACGCCGTTGTAAAAACCGCCTAGGTTTACCGATTGGCATTCATGGCGGTTTAATTTGGGGCTACTATATTATCAACGTTGGTCAATTAATTAAATATTCTGGGCAAGTTCCCGACTGGGTTACAGGCGTTAATCAAAATCCCTTAGCTGGATTGGTGGGGATAGGATTTTTAAGTATCATGGCCTGGGTGATGAGTAAGTAACGTATCCTACCATCGACGATACATCCGCTTCAGTCAATCTTCGTCGCTCAACAGTAGCAACTCGTCAAGGGACTCTGGATAGTCGCCTCGCTCAATCATTTTGGTGAAAGCTTTGTAGCAATCGTTTTTATCTCCAGCTTTACGGAGGTAGCCTAGCCAGAGAATGAAGATTGCTTTGTGATTTGGAGTTTGCCAAGCACAAAAGAAAAGGTGGTAGTGCTTAGGCAATTCCATTTTTTTGACTCGTCCGTACTTCTTGAGGGAACCAGATAAAGCAAAATATTCAGCGAAAGGGTCTTCAGGAATTCTTTCTTTGATGGCAACCATAATCGCTGTGTAAAGTTTTACCTAACTGTGACTCAAGTATTCTTCAGGAGGCAAAGTCTCTTTCAAGCGGCGAACTTCTGCTTGTAAATCACGGCGTTGTTTGCTAAATAGCCGTTTAATGAAGTAAATCGCCACCCATTACGAATCAAACACCACTCCTGCCATCAATTCATCATCTTCAGATGCCATATCTTCTGTGTAACTTTCCAATTCCCCAGAATTTTGTAAAGCCTTCTCCATTAGCAAATCTAAAAACAACGAGAGCATAAGTTCATCTTTTTCTTGCTTAAGTTTGAGCAACGCAGAGCTACTAGCATCTTCAAAAGCTTCTAGGCGATTAATATCTTCAAGACTAACTATTGCCGCTACTGGCTTTCCATGTCGCTCAAGCATTATTCGCTCTTGACCGTAACCTACACGATTAACTAAGTCCGATAAATTATCGCGAGATTCACTAAGATTAGTTCTAATCATACGATCGCTTTATTATTCTTCCAATAGGACGCAATGCTTGCGGGGTAGAGCTTCCTCTACAAAGCTTGGTTCAGAATGTACAAATTGTACAATTTACCTGTTTTCATATATATACATCATGTCTCTAAGAATTTCGCCTATATATCCTTTGATATTGCTAAGCTCTCCGAACGAAGCTTTGTCTCGGCATTAGCGAATTAAATACCCTTACTTTAGAGAATCTATTTAACTATTTGCTACTTTGCTACCGTACCAACCAAACAAGCGCCTGTAAAATTGACTCCAGCTAAATTAGTTCCTTCCAACTCCGCACACAATAAATTGGCTCCGGTCAAATTTGCCCCAGATAAATTAGCATTGCGTAAATCGGCTTCCTCTAAATTGGCTTCTTGAAGTAACGCCCCTTGCAAATTGGCTTGACTTAGATTCGCTCCTTGTAAATTTGCGCCACTGAGATTGACTCCTCGCAAATCTGCACCCCGCAAGTCCACACCCTGCAAGTTGACGCTCATTAAATTAGCCCCACTTAAAAAAGCTCCCGCAAACGAGGCTTGGGTTAATTTAGCACCCATAAGATTCGCCCCTCTTAAGTTACTACCGCGCAAATCTGCCCCGCTTAGGTTTGCTTGCATCAAATTAGCTCCTAACAGATTTGCCCTTAAGTCTGTACCTAATAACTGACTTCCAAGTAAATTTGCTCCCTCTAGCCTCGCCCTTTCTAGTTTTGAACCAGAAAAGTCAACTCCAACTAAGTTTGCTCCGGCTAGGTTGATGCCTGTGAGATCCAAATTAGAAAAATCTTCATCTTCTAAATTAGCTCCTGGTAAATGAACGACTTTCCCTTTACGGATGACTTCAATATCCACTGCTTATTACTCTCTTATCGTTAATAGTTGGCACATCCGTACCTTGAGAATCAACTAACCACATTCCTGCACTAATTTTAGGTAAAGCAACAGGTAAATTCATGCCTTGTTGCAATCCCATTACTAACAGTTCTAAGGTATCTAAAAGTTTTGGCTCCCAACGTTCTCCTTGCTGCGCTCTAAACTCTGCTAACACTTGCATTAGTACCGAGTCGCCGCTATGGTGGGATGCTTGTAATTGGGTTGTACGCTTTTGAAAAGCGGTAACTAAGCCTAAAATTCTCGATTCTAAAGGTATTTCCTCCCCAGCATAACCGCCGGGTTGTCCTTCGCCGTTCCACCATTCGTTTTGATGGGTAATTATACGAGCGATCGCACTCATCCGGGGCATTGTCCGCAACACCTGCGCGGCGGGTATTAAAGGGCAACTAGGGGCTTCTCCATACTCAACCGTTACAGTACAAGGGGCGACTTTATGTAGTAATCCAGCAAGACGCAAGCGTTTTAGCTGCCAAGCTGGTAAATCGAGCATTTGCCCAACAGTTTCGGCTAAAGCGGCAACTTCAGCCGCAGCCATTTGGTTAGTGGTATCGGCAGTATCTATTAGTTGCGCCAGACGTAAAAATGCCTGAAGTTCGTTAGAAACTAGGTTATTGTCTAAGGCTTTTAGGTGCGTCTCTGGGTTGCCTTCTACTTCGCTGGTATGCAAGTAATCTACTACGCGGGAGACAATAGAGCCTAAGTCGTCGGGTTCGGTATTTGGAGTAGCCTCAACTATTTCTTTGAGTTGATTAGTTAGTTTCTGGGCGAGTTCTGGGTTGTAGGTTTGAATATGCGCGATCGCAATTTCCATTGTTTCTTGCACTAACGCAGGCTCAAATGTCCAAAATCCGTAAAATTTCCGCTCTAAATCTGTATCTGGTTTTCCGGCGGTTCCATAGTCTGCCTCTGTCAATTCTTGACAAAGTACCATAGCACTATAGCTAGATCCCAAAATCATTAAATGCCATTCTTGGGCTACAGGATCGCTTGGTTCTAATGCTAGTACGTCTACATTCGGCAATTGGCTTGTAGGATGTTCGACAAATCCCGCCTCGTGAGCAGCCATGATTGCTACTTGAGTAGATTTTTGGGCTAATTCGTTGTACCTATCTGCTTCTTGGAGATACCATTTGCCCCGTTGAAAGGCGGTAATTACCAAGGGAGGCGCACTACAGCTTAGAATACAGTCTTCTAAGGCGTGACACAGAGCAACTAAAGTATTTTTGTAGTAAACCCCAAAGTTTAGGGGTCTTTTTTCAGCATGGGCTGCTGCTAACTTTTGTAAAATTGAACCTTGTAACATATTAGGAATTTACTAACGAACCGCCGAAACTATATATTATGATGCTGCTACTAATTGCTTTTCATCAGTAGAAATTGGAGCGCTGAGAGCTTCTTCTAACTCGGATTTGCCTAGTTTTGCCTCTAGTATATTCATAACTTCTCGCCCGAAATCGTTGGGGTTTTGTCTCCACGCTTGCAAACAAACTTCACCAAAAAACGAGCCTAATGGTTCGGGATTCCATAGAAGTTTTTTGGCTGTCCAAGGCATTAAACTCATAGGATCGTAATCTGGTTTAAGAATGCCGTTTTTGAGCGCGTAGTCTTCTAAATGGGTATGCGGTTGCAGTCCAATAAAGAATATAGCTGGCTCAACTTTATCCGCGCCAAAGATTTTTTCTAATTCTCGGTGGTAGGCAATGGTTTGGCGAATAGTTTCGGGGCGTTCGTCAATCACGTTGAAAGAATAGTTGACGGAGACTAAATCGTTGAAACCTGCGGCTTTTAAATCGCGGCAATTTTCTAAAACTGTTCGCAGATTGTAGCCCATTCGCATTTTGCGAACTAACTCTTGAGAACCGCTAGTGATACCAATTTCAAAGTAGTTCATCCCAGTTTTAGCCATCAATTCGCACAACTGAGGAGTTAAGTTATCAGCGCGAATGTAAGCCGCCCAGTGAATGTCATTCATCCCAGAATCGACAATTTTTTGCAGCAACTCTACCGCATCATCCATGAACCGTTTAGCGGGGATAAATTGCGCGTCGGTAAACCAAAAATTGCGAATACCGCGATCGTATAATTGTCGCATTTCAGCAACCACTTCATCGGCGGGATTGATGCGGACTTGTTTGCCTTCTACTACGGTATAGACGCAATAACAGCAGTTGTGAGGACATCCACGCTTTGTTTGTACGCCGATGTAAAAGTCCGACGATTGCAGATAATACTGAAATTCTGTCCAGATGCTTTCTATATAGTCGTAATTACAGGCGCTTTTCTCAATTGGGGTGGGTTGTTCGTGAATTAGGCGATCGCGTGGTTTTTCTTCTCCCACTACATAACACCGTTCGCTCTTTAAGTCTTCCCCTTTAATCAGCTTTTCTAACAGCGTCTCTCCTTCGCCCACCGAGACAATTGTTCCCTTGGGCAATTTATTACCCAACTGCTCGTAAAACACACTAACAGCGCCGCCGCCCACTACTGCACGAGCTTGGTTATTGTACTTTCGAGCGCGTTTTAGTCCTCTAGAAATTAATCCTTGATTGCGCCAAAGTTCTGTATAGTAAGAAGCTGCAAGTCTAAATCCGCCCAAAGCTCCCCGTAATTTAATTAATGGATTGCTGGCATAGTAAAATTCAAAAGCATTTTGCAACGGGTTTCCGCCTCGTCCGCCTACTGGTGCGTAGATTTGAATATCTCGCCACGAAAATACTAATAGGGTCGGTTTAAACTCGTCCACACACTCATCTAGAGCCGTATTAAAATCTAAGGGCGGTACAACTCCCAAGTCAAAGATACGCTGCTCAACTTCGGGAAATTGCTTGTGTAGGCCATCAGCTAAATAGACAACCCCAATCGGAAAAATAGGATTGCACGGAAGGCGAACGTAAAGAATGCGGTTTTCCATTGTGGTTTTTTAACTTCTATCTAGTCCTATACGTCATCTGTCACCAGCAACACACTCTTTCTTAACCAGATTGCTTTTTTGCCCAATTCCTGCTGGTTTCTAGATCCAACTTATACTTCTATTTTTGTAAGCTAGAGGAGATGTCCTTTAACTTACCGAGTTTTATGAAGTTTATTCATATAACTTTACGATAACACCTACTTTACTTAGGAGAGGGAGGATTTAGATAAAACTTCGCTAAGAATTTCCAGAAAAATATTTTTTCTGCGCTGTTTAACACTAATCTTATAATTCGTCAATTTCTTATTGCATAAAATGCAGGGAGTTAATATAGTTTTTACATTCTGTCTGTCTATCTTAAGAAGTAGATTGTTAAAAAATAGTTAGATGGTAGTAGAGGTTACAACAGGTGGGGATCGCCAGTGTTAGCGTTGAAAGGTAGTTTTAAGAAACGGCGTAAAAGCTGATTAGCAGTTATGGCTCAAATAATCGATCCTATACCATCGGATGAATCCCACCGTATTGTTTGCTGCTACGTGAATGCGACAAGTAAAATTCAAATAGCTCGTAGTTCTAATATCGGAAATTGGTATTTTGAGCGGGTAGTTTTTCCCGGACAAAGGTTAGTATTTGAAGCGCCGTCGCAAGCAGTGTTAGAGATTCATACAGGCATGATGGCAAGTTCGATTTTGTCAGACAATATTCCCTGCGATCGCTTGCTAATGGATGAAGAAAATAGCAGTGCTTTTACAGGGCAATTAGACGTGCAAGCATCAGAAGCAGCAAATGAAGGTTTGATCCCAAAGCATGAAAATTTGACTGCCGCCGTTTCTTAAAAATTGCCAAAAATGAAAAAACTTCATCAAGTGCTTGCGGGTTGCTAACTTTAGCTGCCCGTTTGATAATTTTTTAAAATCTGCCCTTAAGAAAAGATAACTCACAAAGCTGAAAAGTGAGGTAACGTAGCTATTAGAATACATTACGCTTAAGTTTTAATTGGGTTACTAGGGTTGAATCTACCTTCGTTTATTTGGTTATGGAAAATAGCCGCTTGGTCAATGGGTTTTTCTGTCCTAGCTTATTTACTACTAGCGGTGACAGGAGCTTGGATGTTTGGAACTAGAACAAAATCTATAACTCAACCAAGTTGGTTAAAGTTTTTGCATTACGTACTGGGTGCTAGTTTAGTTGGTTTAGTTTTACTGTTACTTGCGATCGGAATTGTTGGTACTTTAGGTCATTTTGGCTCTTTAGGTCATTCATCCCATTATTTAGCAGGTTTAGTGGTTGTTGGGCTAGTTTTACTATCAGGGGCAAGCGCAACATTAATCCATGTCAAACCTTGGGCGTGGAGCGTTCACATTGGTACAAATATTACTTTATTTGCTGGGCTAGTTTGGGTGTCGCTGACGGGTTGGAGTGTTGTGCAAAAATACTTACCTTAAACCCTGAAAGGCATAGTAGATACAAGCGGTTGAGCCTAATATATAAACAAACCAAGTTGCAAAAAAACCAATGGCTCTACCTATGGAAGGTCCATAAGTGTTAATGACACCCCAAGCGTAAACGAGTCTTCCTACTGTAAGGGTTGCTGCTAATAGCCACAATAACCAACTTGGCGATCGCATTAATTCTAAAGCAACGATAAACAGTAATCCAAGCGGTACATATTCAACAAAATTGCCATGAGCGCGAACTTTGCGCTGTAAAGCGCCTGGATCTACAGCTTGGCTAGCGACGAGTTTTTGACTTGTGTTCTCGACGGTAGAAACCCACGCGGTAGGATTAACCAGAGGATCGATTTGCATTGCCACATCTTTTACAGATTCTCCATGCCAAACCCTTGTTTTTGTACGTTCTACAACAACGATGAAGGAAAGAGCTAAGGCAACCAAACCGTTAATTCCAATAAATAGAGTTGATATTGGGATAATATTTGCGTTCATAAAGTAAGTTTTAAGTCATTTCATCTTAAAACGTAAATGTTGAGATGGTTTGTTGCAGGGAAAATTTAGATAGGACTAATGCGATCGCATTTTGTAATTGGTTTAATCCAAAATTCCTGTTAAATTTAAAACAAATCCCGGTAATACATCTTCCCCAGACAAACTAGAAGGCGACTTTAATACTTCTACATTTTGCCCTAACCGATAAATTTCAACTTGCTGATTTTGGGGATCGATCAGCCAACCTAAACGCACGCCACAATCAAGATATTCCTGCATTTTTTGTTGTGTCGCCCGTAAGCCATCGGTTGCAGAGCGCAACTCTACAGCAAAATCAGGGGACATCGGCATAAATCGGGTGGGATCTGGGTTTAAAGCCTCTAATCGCTCTCGGCTAATCCAGGAGGCATCAGGAGAGCGATTTGCACCATTGGGGAGTTTGTAGCCTGTAGAAGAATCAAAAGCGACTCCTGTTCCATCAGCGTCAGTCCAATTAAATAATCGCTGTGTCAATCTACCATTTCGGTTTCCGCTTCCCCATCCTGTCGGTGGCATAATAATTAGTTTTCCCTGTGCTGTGCGTTCAATGCGTAAATCTTGATTGTTTTGACACAGTTGGAAAAACTGCTCGTCGGTTAGCTCAATTGTGGGACTTAAGTTGAGGATTAGGGCAGTCATATTGTAGCGAGCCTATATGATTAAACATTAACCGTAGGGGCGCAAAGCATTGCGCCCTTACTATCGGGTAAAGTGCGAAGTCATTAATCTTACAGTAGCAGTTTAGGTATTTTGAACTGATTCAAGAGAATTAGTTTGTAGCGCAGCGTTTAAGGGTGACTCGCCAAGTTCTAATGGTTGTTGTCGTTGCGGACTCTTGAGATATTGCCCGGTATGGGTTTCCGGCACAATTTTCCTGTTATGAACGCAAGTGTAATAGCGGTGGGTTTGAGAAACGTGCGATCGCTCTTGTAAACTCTCGTTAGCGATTTTTTTCCGCAGCTTGATAATTGCATCCATTATCGCCTCTGGTCTTGGCAGACATCCAGGCAAATATACATCTACAGGAATCAACTTATCTACACCCCGCACTGCACTAGGTGAATCGGCGCTAAACATTCCCCCCGTAATCGTGCAAGCACCCATGGCAATTACATACTTAGGTTTGGGCCTTTGTTCGTAAAGGCGTACCAAAACCGGGGCGTATTTCATGGTTATCGTACCAGCCGTAATTAGCAAATCGGCTTGTCTGGGAGTCATGCGCGGAAACATCCCAAATCTGTCAAGGTCAAAACGAGCGCCCAGCATGGCACTAAATTCAATAAAACAGCAGGCAGTGCCAAACATCAATGGGTATAAACTGGACATTTTGACCCAGTTATACAGGTCGTCAACGGTTGTCAGGATAACGTTTTCTGATAGTTGTTGAGTTACTTGAGAGCGATCGCTAGGGTTAATAATTTGCGGTGTATCTGTGTTAGACCTAAGTAACCTGAGTTCGGGTTAAGCAGAGGGAGGTAAAGCCCATTCTAAATGAAGAGAAGGCTTTTTAGGCTGATAACAGTAGGCAATCAAACCGCACAGGACGTTAACGGCAAAATTGACAGGACG
>JAHHGY010000001.1 GCA_019359635.1 Chroococcus sp. CMT-3BRIN-NPC107 | reverse complement strand
ATTACCTGTTAATAGGCGCCAGGTGGAAGTCCAGCAATGGATGCAGCCGAAGCGTACTAATAGACCGAGGGCTTGACCTGACAATCAATAAAACTATTTGCTTTTCTATGCAGTCTTCAGGGTGCTGTGACTATACAACTGACACACTCAACAAGTTTCCTGGTGCTTATGGCGCGGTGGAACCACTCCGACCCCATCCCGAACTCGGAAGTGAAACGCTGCTGCGGCGACGATACTTTGGGGGTTGCCCCACGGGACAATAGCTCAGTGCCAGGTTAATATTTAGACGAAAGCCCGCTTATGTATCAAGCGGGCTTTGTTTTATGATACTTTCCTAAAATACTCGCTTTTGCCACCAGGGAGTATTTTTGATTTCATCCCAAATCTGTTTGATTTCTGCTTGCAGCACTCTGATTTCATTTAACATAGATTCTTTATATAAAAGACTTTGTAAATCTGCGATCGCTTCTTCTTTTTCGCCTTTGTCTTTGCGGATATCCCCTCTTTGTATATATGCACTAATGTATTTAGGATCTAATTTAATAACTTGATTGTAGTTTGACAAAGATCCTCGTTTGTCTCCTTTTTGATTAAGGGCATAACCTCTACTGAAATAAGCATCAATACAGCTAGGATCTATCTTAATAGCTCGACTACAATCGCTAACAGCATTTTCATAATTTTCAATGACTGTGTATGCTTCTCCATGACACAGAAATGGATTAGCGTCATGAGGATTAATCTTGATAACTTGAGTAAAGTCTTTAATAGCACCTAGACAATCATCAAACTCTATACGAGCATTACCATGCTGCAAATAAGCATCAGCATTATTAGGTTTGTTTTTGATGACTTCTGTTAAATCCGAAATTGCGCCTTTATAATCTTCTAAATCATAAACGAGACATCCCCGTATGAAGTAAACCTTGATACAATTGGGATCTAGCTTAATGACTTGGGAATAATCAGTAATTGAGTCAGCGATATTTTCTAATAATAGGTGTATTCTACCGCGCCTAAAATATATATCTGGATCGTTAGGCTCGATCTTTATACTATGCGTGTAGTCTGAAATTGCACCTTGATAATCTTTTTTAACAGCTAGGATATGTCTTTTATTATTATAAGCATCAATATATTTAGGAGCAATTTTGATTGTACAAGTGTAGTCTGCTATAGCTTCTTGATAGTTACCTATGTCTGAGTAGGTACAACCTCTTAAAAAGAAAGCATCAGCATACTTTTGATTAATATTAATAGCTTGTGTGAAATCTTCAATAGCTTCTTTGTATTGTTTATTTTCAAGCTTCTCTAACCCTCGGTTAACAAAATCTTCACTACTTTTAAATAAATCGAGGATTCCGGCAAATCCTTTTGCTGCATTCTCAATTACAGAACTTGTACCCTTACCAACGTTATCTACTGTAGACTTTATACCTCTGGCGGTACTTTCAATTGCTTCTTCTCCTTTTGCTCCCGCTAAAGCTCCACCTGCTAGAGCTAGAGGAACTGTTGTTGGGCCTGTAACTCCTAAAAAGCCTACTGTAACAATTGCGCCTACAACAGCGCCTAATTTATTTTTAGCAGTGAAGTCATTAAATATACACTCATTTGCTATGTCAGCAACAATATCCTCTGGTAATACTGTTATATAAAGGCATTTAATTAATGAATAAAAATGCTAGTTTTTTAAAGGATACAGGGGTTAAATTTAATTAAGAATAGTAGATTTGCGTATAAATATTTTATGAATTATCTAAAAATCGGTGACAGTATGGTTGCTGAGTAGGCAAAATAAAAGTAAGAAAATATTTGAATGTAGCTTGCTAAAAACGTTGCAATGAGTAACTTTGGATACTTTACTAAGTGCGATCGCATTCATTAAAACATCATTAACTATTTCTTTTGTCGATCGTTTTGCTTGTCAACAAAATCATCATCAAATCCCCAATCTTCATCCTCACGAACGGGATTAGGCGATTTATAAGGTGGTGTTAGCACTCGATAATCAGCGTCGTATACTGATTCACTTTTGCCAACTTTAGAACTCTCAGCCTCTCGATAACTGGAAGAATAAACTGAACCTTGGCTGCTGCTCTTGGGTTCGCTATTTACTTCGTAGCTTCTAGAGTCTTGGGGATAAGAATTTGTGTCTTTCTCAGTATCTTGAGTTTTTTCTTCTAAATGCCAGTCTTCATCGTTGAGGGGTTCATCTAGCCAGTCATCGTCGCTATTGTTGTTGCTTGCTGCTTGGGTTGGTCGCTTGGCAGAAGAGTTAGAGGATGGTTGAGGACGAGAGGGTGGTTTAACTTGGCGCTTGTGGCTGCGTAATGGTTGAGCGAAATAATTTGCTAGGTTATTTAAGATAGCGATCGCAATTGTTGTACCCGCACCCGCAGCTAAACTAATTAAAATCCATACTGCTAGTGGCAAAGCTGGAGTTGTTAAGCCCAAAAATACTAAGGGAAGAACTGGAGACCAATTTTGCACTAATAATAGTGATAGTCCTCCTAAGATTGCCAATAGCAAAATGACTTGCATAAATAGTTTAAGTTAGGTGAACGGTTTGAGTTGCAAATATTTTTCGCAACCTGAAACTACCTTCTATTGTGCCTTTAAGTATGTCCTTGCCACCGCTCAATTGGAATACAATCAATATCTAACTGGTCTAAGGTGCGAGCGACGACAAAATCTACCAAGTCTTCAATAGTTTGAGGATGATGATACCAAGCGGGGATTGCTGGGACTATTCTTGCTCCAGCTTGGGCTAAAGTAGTCAAATTTTGCAGATGAATGAGGCTAAAAGGAGTTTCACGCGGTACGATAACCAATTTGCGCCCTTCCTTCAACTGTACGTCTGCTGCCCTTTCTAACAAGTCTGAGCTTAAACCCGCCGCTATCTTAGCGGCGGTACTCATACTACAAGGGATAACTACCATTCCTAGGGTGTGAAAAGAACCACTAGCAATATTTGCTCCTACATCACCCCAAGGATGACAAGTTAGCTTACCCAAGCTTTCGACTCCAGATTGCTGCCGCCAAAATTGCTCTTGGGCAATTGGTTCTACAGGCATCCGTATATCTTGCTCTGCTTGCCAAACCATATAAGTAGACTTGGAGGCAACAAGTTCAATATTGTACCCTGCCGCTAGGAGAAACTTAACGGCACGGACAGCGTAAATTAGCCCGGATGCACCAGAAACGCCCAATATTAGAGGTAAATTTGGCACAGATAGAGAATTTAATTGAATAGGATTGGACACGCGGTGGTACAAAAGGAATTATGGCTCATCGTCAGTATAAGGTTCTAAATCGTCATCATTTAATTGGTCGCTATCGTCTGCCACAGTAGAGTTGTTGGTCGCAGTGGCTTGGCGATCGCTAGTATTACTATTTACCGTTACCAAATCAATTTGCTGGCGGTAGTAGTCAACACTTTTTACTTGAACTTCTACGCGATCGCCTAAACGGTAAGAAGCGCGATTTTTGCGTCCAAACAACGCTTGCAGTCTGGCTCTATACTCGTACCAGTCATCTTTAAGCGAACTGACATGAACTAAACCTTCAACTTGCAGTTGTTTACCATTTTCTGCTTGCAGGGCGATTTCGACAAAAAAGCCGTAAGACTGAACGCCAGTAATTAAGCCTTCAAAAACATCACCAGTACGCTGCTTCATAATTTGCGCTTTTTGCAGCCCTAGCAAATCTTCTTCCGCATCAACCACTTCTTTTTCGCGATCGCCCAAGGGGACAATTACCCGTGCTAAATCTGCTTCTAGTTCTTGATGAATCTCTGTAGGTAGAACGTTCCAACTAATATTGCCTCGCGCCGAACTATGACGAAGATTGACGCTTTCTTTGGCGCGGGTGGTACGGCGATCGCGTCCTTGTTCAAATATGGTATGCAATGTTCTTTGAACTAGCAAATCGGCATAACGTCGTAAAGGAAACGTGCAATGAGTGTAATACTCTAACGCCAAACCAAAGTGCGGCTGAGGTTGCAAGCTATAGGTAGCATTTTTGAGGGTTGCTTGCAGTAAATAATTTAATACTTGTTCTGATGGCAAGGTGGCAAACTGCTCTACAAAACGTTGAAAATCGACGGGTGTAACTACATTATCGGTAAGGGTTAATTGCGCTCCTAAGTTCTGGGCTAGTTTAATCATCTCCTCCACATCTTCTAAATCGGGGGCTGATTGGGAGCGATAAATTGCTGGAACTCCAAGGGCTTGTAAATGACTTGCTACTACCTGATTTGCTAGTAAGATAAATTCTGTCACCATTGACCCCAGAACTGGCGATGGCTGCTCGCGTAGGTCTGTTGTAACTACTACAGCGCCTAACATCCCTTCATCCTGGTAATGGTAAAGACGGGGTGGTAGTTTGAGTTCAAAACTGCCTCGTTGCAAGCGCCCGATTCTGATTAATTCGCTTAATTTTGAAAGTTGCTCTAGCTTATCGTTTACTTCTTCTCCAGGACTGGGGGCTTCTTCTGCGGTTAGGTGATTTACATTTATTACCGTCGGTTGAATTTCAAACTCAACTATTTGTCCGCTTGTCGGATCGATAGTAATCAGTACCGAGATGCAATGGCGATCGCTTCCTGCGATTAAAGCGCAGCACTCCACCACGGCTTCTGGTAGCATTGGCAGCACTGTTTCGCCTAAATAGACCGCGCTACCGCGTTTTAAACCCTCTCGATCTAGAGCCACTAATTCTGGGGTAATGTAGTGGGCAACATCGGCAATATGTACTCCTAGCTGCCATTGTCCGGCGGGAGTTTGTTCAATTGAAAAAGCATTTTCAATCGGCGTTGCATCGGTATCGGCTTCAACAATTGTCAAAGTATAAAGCGATCGCAAATCAAGCCTAGCTTTAATTTCGCTCTTGCCTATAGCTTTAGGTAGGCTGTGGGCGGCAAGATCGACAACGGGCGAAAAAACTCTTGGTAAATCGTGCTTGCAGCAGACTAAATCGATATCTGCGGCGGCTTCAGCGTCGCTACCGAGGATTTGCACGACTTTGCCGATAGGGGGAAATTGCGCTAGAGGATAGCGTTGAATTTCTACGTGAACGAGGTGATTAATCGCTTGCTCTAAATTGTGTTCGCCGTCAAGTAGTTGCAAGTCTATTTCAAACAATAAGCGATCGTCTAGGGGTACTGCCCGCATTGCGCCGTTATTTGCCTGCTTAATTCTTGCCAGCAAGCTATGATTTGAGCGCTCGACGATTAGTTTTACTTCGCCTTCAGGACTGCGGCGGCGACTGCCTTCTTTGGTTAATTTAACTAAAACGCGATCGCCATTCCAACCCGTACTTAAGTGACTTTCGCGAATATATATATCTTCTACACCTTCCCCTTGTTGAATTGCAAAGCAAAAGCCTTTACTAGAACAGCGCAATTTTGCCTCAATTAAATCTTCTTCATAAACCCGGCGGTATTTGCCGCGATCTTTGGCAACGATGCCAACTTTTTCTAGTACATCTAAGGCAATATGCAGTTTATTGATTGACTGTTCGTCCGAGCAATCAAGTTTTTTTTCTAATACCTTAGCAGCAAGTAGTTTATCATCTGTAAAATTTGCTAGTAGTGTAGCGATTGAAAAAAGTTCCATGTAGCGAACCGCCCTCCGGTCGAAAAATCATTATTATTATTGCAATCTTAGTTAGCGCGATCTCACCTTAATGCTATTTAGCAGCGCCTTATTACTCTCAAATAGCAAGTTTTGGTTGAAGATCGTTCTATACTTAATTCCGTAACGTTAACTAAAGACTCCGCCTCATTAGTTCCTAAATAGGTCGCTGTGGTTAACTAGCTCTTGAGTTGCGAACTATCTTTATATTTATTCTAAGATCGAGCAGACTGATAGAAAACAGCTATTTAGATCGATAAGCATTTAGGATAAGAAAGTAGCGGGTAAGGATTTAACTCCTCCCAAGGTAGTCACTTAGATTTTACCGATTGTTGGCGCGATCGCGCTAGTGCGTAGTATTTCCGTTGTTTCTCTCCGGCGATCGCATTTCGTGGCGATGCTACGGTCAAAAAAGTTATTTTGCAATATTGTTATATGTTGTTGGCTCAATTTCAAGAACGATATTCTCAAGCTTGTCTCTTATCGCAGTTGCTAACTATTTATCAAGGTAAATTTGTTGTTCAAGTATCGGTTCAAATAGAAGGTGTAGTTCGTGCTACAGGCATGGCTGCTGCCGAAACCATAGAGCTTGCAGAAGACCAGGCAAGGGCAAGAGCGATCGCCCTTGTTGCTACTCAAGAAACTACTTCTGTACCCGAAAAGAGCGATTTTGTTGATTTTACCCCACCGTTAACTGCTCCAGGTAATTCAAATTTAAGTAATCTAGAAAGCAGTACCCCTACCATTGCTTCTACAGATTATCCAGAAATCAACCCAGAAAATTCAACAGATTACTCGTCGCTAACGGAGCTTAACTTCGAGCCAGTAATTGATGAAGATTTTGGCATTGAGCCTAAAACTCCAACTACCACCAATCAAGTCACAACCCTTAGTAACGTTACACCTTTTGTTCCTCCTACTTTTAAAGACGATTTGCCCCTAGATTTCTTACCTGTTACCGAACCAATAGACTTATCTGATACATTGATCGCGATTGAAACACAACTTAGAAACTTGCGTTGGACAGCCAAGCAAGAACACAACTATATACAGCGCATTTACAAAAAAGAATCCCGCGATTTACTTAGTACGCAGCAGCTATATGAATTTTTGAATTACTTACAAGTATTTGCTCAAACTAGCAAAGAACTCGAACGTTTGGGGTGGGATAATCAACAAGGTCAAGATTATCTGATGGAAAACTACAACAAGAAATCGCGTCAATACTTAAGCTACCAAGAATTAAACGAGTTTTTGCAGCATTTGCAATCAACGAGCTGAAAATCAATCCTCTAGCTCGGTAAGCAAGAGGATTAATTTTTAATCACCAAAAATTTTTAGCTAACAACTGCCATCGGTCGGCTACCCGCAGCATGGCGATTGATTACTTGGTCAATTAAACCATAATCTTTCGCTTCGGCTGGAGACATGAAAAAGTCTCGCTCGGTATCTTCAGCAATTTTCTCAAGCGGCTGACCTGTATGGGCGGCTAAATGCTCGTTTAACTTCCTCTTGTGGTAAAGAATTTCTTTAGCTTGAATTTCGATATCTGTAGCTTGACCTTGCGCTCCTCCAAGAGGTTGGTGAATCATAATCCGCGAATTAGGTAAACTCATTCGCTTGCCTTTGGTTCCCGCACTCAACAAAAAAGCACCCATGCTTGCCGCAAGTCCAGTACAAATAGTACAAACATCGGGGCGGATGTGTTTGATAGTATCGAAAATGCCCATACCAGCCGTTACCGATCCACCAGGAGAATTGATATATAGAAAAATATCTTTCTCTGCGTCCTCGGCATCTAAAAACAGCAGTTGAGCAACGATTAAGTTGGCTAAGTTGGAATCAACCTTTTGCCCCAAAAACACTATCCGCTCTCGTAAAAGCCGAGAGTAAATATCAAAAGCGCGTTCCCCGCGACCGGATTGTTCGATAACAATAGGAATCACTTAACTGTAGTCCTGCTTATTTTTAGAATGTTCTTTAATTTTAGCGATTAACTACAGTTATCTTCAGTTGGTTAAAAGTAACTTTACTTTTAATCTCTACTTACTTGAGGGCTGGGACTAGCTTTAACCAGTATTGGCTGGCTGGGGGGCAATTCTTCAATTGCAATTAAAGATTCTATGATTGATTTAACTACTGGAGCTGCGGTAGTAGAGCCGAAAGCAATACCTTTTGGTTCATCGACTACAACTAACACCACATAACGGGGAGCTTCCACAGGAAAAATACTCACGAAGCTAGTAATTTTTGCCGCGCTAGAATAACCACCAGTAGAACTAGCTTTTTGAGCCGTACCAGTTTTACCTGCTAGTCGATAGCCGGGAATTTGGGCCGCTTTGCCCGTACCTTCTTTTACCACCTTTTCCATCATTGTTACTACTTGCTGGGTAGTTTTGGGCGAAAACAGTCGGGGCGGTGGTGGTAGGGTTGCTTGCCAGTGGCTTTCTCCTTTCGCATCGACAAGGGCGCGCACGACGTGAGGAGTTACTAATTTACCGCCATTGGCTAAAGCTGCATGGAGTTGAACGAGCTTAATTGGTGTGAGCGAAAATCCTTGCCCAAAAGAAGTAGTAGCGCTTTCAATTGGATAGTTAATAAACTGCTTGCGGTCTTTAATCTGCCCCGCCGCTTCAAAAGGCAAGTCTATACCCACAGGTTTATTTAACCCTAGTTTTTCTAACCATTTGTAGTATTCAACAGGTTTCATCCGTTGCATAATTTGTACCATGCCAACATTACTGGAATACTGCAAAATTCCGGCAACGGAGAGCGAGTAGCGATTTTCTCGTTCGGCATTTCTAATTGGCCAACCGCCGACTTTGATAACATCAGGATCGCTAAATACGCTATTTGGTTGAATTACGCCGCTCTCAAGAGCGATCGCCACATTTATTGGTTTAAAGGTCGAGCCTGGTTCGTAAAGGTCTGACAGCGCCCAATTTTTAAATAAGTTAAAATCAGCCTTGTAATAAGTATTAGGATCGAAAGAAGGATAGGAAACCATTGTCAAGATTGCTCCATCCTTGGCATCCATCACGATCGCACTACCGCGTTTGGCACCAAATTTTTGCAATTGTTCTTTGAGTCGCAAACGAGTAGCTCTTTGCAAACGCGCATCGATAGTTAGCTGTAGCCGTAAGTCGTCTACGTGCAATGCTCCGGTAGGCAGGCGATCGCTCATCAACGCTCCATCAGCCCGACGGTTGAGCTTAACTGTTTCTATAGGGCGCTCTAGCCATTTTTGTTGACTGTACTCTACTCCTGCTTGACCGCTACGATCGATATTGACGTAGCCTACTACATCGCCAAATAAATCTTGTTGGGGATAAAAACGCGAGTATTGCTCGATTAGCTCCAACCCATCAATAGGTAATTTCTCAATCCGTAAACTGCGAATTTTGTGAGCAACTTCCTCCGATAATGCTGGCGCTACTTGAATACCGCTTTGGCGGCGGCTAAATAGGTTCGCTAATTCTGCTGCTGGGCGATTTAGCGGACTACTTAATAGTTCAGCTATTTGCTGTGGAGGTTTTTTGAATAATTTAGGGTGAACGTACAGAGTGAAAACAGGTCTATCAATTGCTAGAACATTGTTTGACCTATCTACCACTGGGCGACGGGGAATAAACGGTCGCCACGAAATTATTTGCTGTCGCTTTGCCTTTGTTAATAGCTTAGTTCCCTGCAAAATTTGCAGCCGATACAACTGTACTGATAATAAAATAACGGCAGCCACCAAAAACCCCCAAACTAGCAACAGCCGGATATAAAACAATTGCGGTTTTAAAGAATTGCTTGAGCCAAGCTCTAGGGGTGACATTTTCTGCCGTCTTGTACCTTGGCGACCTCGCGAGGAGCGATCGCGCTTATAGCCAGAAGTTGGAGGAACCGAGGTGGACATTGGTTACTGTGACGATGGGGTTAGTATCAGTCGAGGATTTTTTACCATAGTTTAGCCCTATTGTGATCTCAGTGTAATATTTAGTTTGTTTAATAACCTGTAGGGATATCAACTTTTGGTTGAGGTTGAGCGTTAAGTCCACTTCTTGGGCGATCGCTTCTTGGGTTAGAAGCTTTTAAAATAATCGCTTCTGTTGGATTTGGCGGCATCAAACCTGTAGCTGGCTTTTCGGCCTCCGCAGCTAATTGATTTTTTAGCACCTCGTTAGTGCTTGTTAGTTGCCTTTCGTGACGCTGCAAACTTTCTAGCTTGAGAAATTCTTGATGCCATTTTTGTTGAAAATAAACCGTTGAGCTATAAGCTACTAGCATTGCGGCGATTAGCAAATAAGTTGCGATTCCAAAACGACGCTGCCAAAAGGACAGGCGTAAAAACCAAATTGGTACGGGGCGCGATTTCCAGGAAGTTAGGGCTGCTTGTTCGCGCGGCTTAATAGTTGTGCGGCGATCGCGCGAAACACCTCTGCTACGAGACTCATACCCATAGGCTTCGCGATGTAAACTAGATTGAGAACGTGGCTTAGAAGAATTAGAAACACCATTCATAAAACAATTTCTTTGAAGTTAGTTGGGCTATTAGTCATTTACTCTCGGTTATTTTAGAAGTTTAATCAATGGCAGATTGCTAATTAGATGAAAATTTTTAGATTTGACGTGGCTAAACTTGGCTTTTGGCTAAAACTTGGCTGCTTACCCTACAAAACATAATTTTTTAAGAAAATCAGCAACAATTCTATGTTTTTTGCCTTATTCCTGCATCTTTTAGCTAAAAGTATACCTAGGGAAGTAGGCTTTGAAACAAAAAAATGTTATCTTTCCTAGAAATATTGGAAACGGCAACGTTAAAACCTTGCCGCTTGCAGTAGATTAACCTGCTGCTCTCGCTATTTTTGTTCAAAATTGCGAGTCGGCAAAAAATTAAACAAATCCAATGGTATTTGTTTAATAAAAGTCAACAAATGCGGTATCTTAATCAACAAGCGGCGCATTTATACCGCCATTGGTGAAAGAGGAGTTATGAAAACAAAAATCATTGGTATTGCTTTGGTATTCGGTTTATTGGCAGGCGGTTTAGGAGCTTGCAGTCAAACTGGTGGAGAGGGTGCTAGCCCATCACCAGCAGAGTCCCCAACTACATCTCCTTCGCCCTAGTAGCTAGGAAAACAGCTTTAAAAAAGTTGGCGGAGTATTCTCCTACAAAAAACCTGCTGTAGCTCATTGAATAAAGGTAAATAGCCCTAAATTCAACAAGCTTTTGCTATATATTTGTAGGAGAATTATTTTATTAATAATATAAGTTCGCTAATGCTGCTACTGCAATTTAGTACCTCTCATTACTGCCGCAAAGCAAGACTAGCATTAGGGTACAAAAAAATATCTTATCAAGTAAGCAATCTGACCCCAGGCTTGCACATCCTCAAACTCAAGCCATTAACAGGGCTAACAACCCTACCTGTATTGCTACCCCAAGAAGCGGGACAAGTAGAAGCCGTTGCCGATTCTACAAACATTTTTAGATTTTTAGAAAGTTATTGCCCAAAGCCCGCATTATTTTTGCCCGATCGAGTCCAGCAAAGCGAGGCAAATATGCTAGAAGATTGGTTAGACGAGAGCATTGGCACGGCGACTAGGTTTGTCTATTATCATTTCCGAGCTAGGGCAGGTAGAGCCATCGATTCGACAATATTTAGCCAAGTATTAATTCAAGTGGT
Organism: Chroococcus sp. CMT-3BRIN-NPC107; assembly: GCA_019359635.1. Lineage (GTDB taxonomy): Bacteria > Cyanobacteriota > Cyanobacteriia > Cyanobacteriales > Chroococcidiopsidaceae > Aliterella. The sequence goes on along the minus strand of JAHHGY010000001.1, from coordinate 94,432 downwards.
ACAAAAGCAGTATGGCATTACCGATGCTACAGCAGAACTGGCTACTAGGCGAATAGAAATTGCACTGGCGCAATTATCGCAGCGCTGGCAAAAAAGCACTTATTTAGTTGGTGAAGTTCTAGGTATTGCCGATTTAACCGCCGCCGCCTTGCTCAGTCCTTTAGCTTTAATTCCTGCCTACCAACAACAATATCCCTGGTTATTTGAGCAAATTAAGCAAATTCATTTAGTTTGCGGCGAACCATTACCGCCGGGAATCGAGGAATAACAATAGCTATTAAATTCGCTCTTACGGAAAATAAGAAATTGAGGTATGTTAGGCAAACACCAACAATTATTAATTATTGGCATAGGTACAAGCCTAATTATGGGAGCGAGCCTACTTATTCCTAAACAGGCTGCCCATTCATTGCCACCACCAACAGAGATTCCAGAAGAAGTATTGCGGACGGAAATTATTGTAGCAGCGAATTCGCCTATTGATGGTAAACCGCTCACTGCGGCTCAATACGCCGAACTGCAAGTTCAACTCCAAGATGCTCCACCCCTAAAACTAAGCCCCAAGGTGAGGGAAACCATTTTTCTCCTACGTTTGCGCCAGCTAATTCGCACTTTTGCCCCCTTTTTGCCGATTTAAACGCCGCAAGTTTTGGACAAAAACTAAATTCAACTCCTTTGACAGGGCATTGAACATATATGTATAAATATGACGATAAGAACTAAATTTATATGCAAGCAGGTAGCTCCATGTCGATAACCATAGCCCCCGAACAAGTAGAGCGGATTGTTTGGAATCAGCACCAAGATCCTTTTGAAGTATTGGGCGCTCACGCCACTGAACAAGATGGCAAAACGGTTTGGGTAGTGCGAGCTTACCTACCTAATGCAGATAGTGCTTGGGTTGTACTGCCAGAAGAACGGATAGAATACCAAATGTATTCGGTGCATAATCCGCATTTTTTTGAATGCACGATTGATAGCTTAGAACTGACAAATTATCAACTGCGGTTGCTAGAAGGCGATCGCGATCGGGTAATTTATGACCCCTACGCCTTCCGTTCGCCAAGAATCACAGATTTTGACCTACATTTATTTTCTGAAGGCAATCATCATCGCATTTATGAAAAATTAGGCGCTCACGCCACAGAGATAAACGGCGTTAAAGGAGTCTATTTTGCAGTTTGGGCCCCCAATGCTCGTAATGTCTCTTTGCTGGGAGATTTTAACTACTGGGACGGACGCAAAGATCAAATGCGTAGAGGTGCTACCGGAGTTTGGGAATTATTTATTCCCGAAGTTAAAGTAGGCGACAGCTACAAATACGAAATTAAAAATCAAGACGGGCATATCTACGAAAAGTCTGACCCCTACGGTTTTCAGCAAGAAATTCGTCCCAAAACTGCCTCGATAGTTGCCGATTTAGACACTTACCAATGGCAGGATTCGCAGTGGATGGAGCAGCGTCGTCATAGCGACCCCTTAACGCAGCCAATCTCGGTTTATGAAGTGCATTTAGGTTCTTGGCTGCATGGAGCTTCAGAAACTCCGGCGATCGCACCTAACGGCGAAAAGGAGCCTGTAGTTACTGTTTCGGAACTCAAACCAGGAGCGCGATTTTTAACCTATCGGGAACTTGCCGATCGCCTGATTCCTTACGTCATCGAGCTAGGATACACCCATATAGAAATGCTACCCATTGCCGAGCATCCTTTTGATGGTTCTTGGGGGTATCAGGTAACGGGTTACTACGCCCCTACCTCGCGCTATGGTAGCCCGGAAGACTTTATGTATTTCGTCGATCAATGCCACAAACATAACATTGGTGTATTAGTCGATTGGGTTCCCGGTCACTTTCCTAAAGATGGGCATGGATTAGCATTTTTTGATGGCTCTCACCTTTACGAACACGCCGATCCTCGCAAAGGCGAACATAAAGAGTGGGGTACATTAGTTTTCAATTACAACCGCCACGAAGTCAGAAACTTTTTAGTTGCTAATGCTTTGTTTTGGTTCGACAAGTACCATATTGATGGAATTCGCGTCGATGCGGTTGCTTCTATGCTTTACCTCGATTATTGTCGCAAACCCGGCGAATGGCTGCCCAATCAATACGGCGGTAGAGAAAACTTAGAAGCGGCGGATTTTCTGCGCCAAACCAATCATGTAATTTTTAGCTACTTTCCGGGGGTGCTGTCTATTGCCGAAGAATCTACCTCTTGGCCAATGGTGTCTTGGCCTACCTATATGGGTGGACTAGGATTTAACTTGAAGTGGAATATGGGCTGGATGCACGATATGCTGGACTACTTCAGCATGGATTCTTGGTTTCGCCAATTCCATCAAAACAATATCACTTTTAGTATGTGGTACAACCACAGCGAAAACTTTATGCTGGCCTTGTCTCACGATGAAGTCGTGCATGGCAAGAGTAATATTATTGGTAAAATCCCCGGTGACACTTGGCAAAAACTAGCAAATATGCGCTGTTTGTTTAGCTATATGTTTGCTCATCCCGGCAAGAAAACTCTATTTATGGGCATGGAGTTTGGGCAATGGAGCGAGTGGAATGTCTGGGGTGATTTGGAGTGGCATTTGTTGCAGTACCCACCGCACCAGCAATTAAAGCAATTTATGGGGGATCTCAACCGAATTTATCGGCAAGAGAGCGCTTTGTACACTCAAGATTTTGCCGAGCCGGGTTTTGAATGGATAGATTGCAGCGATAACCGTCATAGCGTAGTGGCATTCATTCGTCGAGCTAAAGATTCAGAGGAGTTTTTGATTGTTGTTTGCAATTTTACTCCTCAACCTCATGCTCACTATCGTATTGGCGTACCAGAGTCAGGGTTTTATACAGAGCTAATTAATAGCGATGCGCGGGAATACGGCGGTAGCAATATGGGGAATTTGGGTGGTAAGTGGGCCGATGAATGGTCGTGCCACAATCGAGCTTACTCTCTAGACTTGTGTTTGCCACCATTGGGAGTTTTAATATTGAAAATTGATCGCCAGAAAACTGCAACTATGCAGTAAGTTTAGAAAAATCATGACTTTTTTTATGGTACAGGTGGACTGCCTGTACCATTACTTGTTTGTAGAGCGCAACTAGCAAAACCTACTTTTTGTTAGGGCGTGCGCTGCGCCTATTGGCACGAAGTTCATTTTCTTGGCGGCGGCGATCGCGCCATGAGGTGGCGGTCAGATAAATAACTCCGCCGCTCACAACTACTAATAAACCAAAAGCTGCTACAGCCAAAATCGGTAAAATAGTTGTTTCTTCCACGTTACTTACAATCCATTACGACCCCAAACTACCATTGCAATCGACCAGGTAAACAAAACTAATAATGAAACCCAACCCAGCGTCAAAATTTCCATACCAGTAGGCTCGAAACTAAAATTACAAAACAACTCTAAACTTTATAATACTTCCAACGGAGAACCGATTAGCTTTGGCAGCGCGATCGCGCTGCTAAAAATGCCCAAACAAGCCCTCTAGCAGAATTACCACTAAGTTTTATAAAGTTTCTAAGTAACTGAGCAAATCTGCCATTTCTTTCGTATTCGGCTGAAATTGAGGCATTGGCGGAGTCTCGCCGCTCACAACTTGATGAATCAAACCATAACGAGATTTGTGCTTGGAAACTCCTTGCAAGCTTGGTCCGACGCTACCATCGCCCTGCCATCCATGACAGCCCGCACAATTCATTTGAAAAATTGCCTGACCTTGAGTTGAGTTGCCCCGAAGCTCTAGAACACCTTTAATATAAGGATCGGACACTTGGATTCTATGAATACCAAACACCCCTAGCAGCAGCGATAATAGCACCGTCATCGCTAATAAAATTAGCTGCTGAATAATTGCGTCAGGTTTAGAAAGCTGTTTTTCCAAGTTTACGATTTGAATCAGAATTACAAAAATATTCATCCCTACACATAGCTTAAAAGTTCTTGGAAGTGTCGGCAAGTAAAACAGTAGTTTTGGCAAAACTACTGTAACGAGCGTAGGTACTATATTTACGGTGATTTTACCTTTACAAAGCTTTGCTAGGGCATTTACTGCGTCAATTATTCAGGAATAGCGATTTGCTGTGCTGTAGATCCACTCAACTGCTTAACAGCTATGTTGATTGCTTGCAGGGAATTGCTATTCAAAGATCCTTTTTAGTTAAAACCCAGCAAAGAAATTTTACTCCTGATGTTATTTCTTGCTAAATGACGGGAACAATAGCAACAACAAGCACCACTGATTCAGTCTATTGTCACGCCAGAGCCATTGAGACTATCTTATGCCAGCAATATCTTTTTACGCAGATACTACCAGAACACGCAATTCGCCCTTAGAATTCGTCCCAACGGAAAGTTCTGAGGGCGGATTCTCCGTCCCAGAAACTTTTCAAGACGATGACAGCCTCTTAGCCGCCGACTCCCTAGTAAATGACCTACTTGCGGATCCATCTATCGAGCGAACTACTAACCCCCAGCAAAGCGCCAATCGCCGCTCTACAGACTTAGTACGTTTGTATTTGCAAGAAATTGGTCGAGTGGATTTATTAGCACGGGATGAAGAAGTTGCTGAAGCTCAAAAAGTTCAACGCCACTTAAACTTGCGACTTTTGGCAAAAAAGGCGGCGGATAGCGGCGATGATGTACTTGGGCTGTTCACGCGCCTAATAGAAGTTCAAGAGCGGTTGACGGCCGAACTTGGACATCGCCCTTCTTTAGAGCGTTGGGCTAAAACTGCTGAAATAGAAGTAACTGCACTCAAGCCGCTATTGTCTGCGGGGAAACGACGCTGGGCAGAAATTGCTAGCTTAACCGTAGAAGAATTAGAGCAGATTCAAACCCAAGGTGTTCGCGCTAAAGAACATATGATCCAAGCCAATCTCCGCTTGGTAGTGTCTGTAGCCAAAAAATATCAAAATCGCGGCTTAGAACTTTTAGATTTAGTTCAAGAAGGAACTCTCGGTTTAGAAAGAGCCGTTGAGAAGTTCGATCCTACTAAAGGCTATCGTTTTAGCACTTACGCTTACTGGTGGATTCGCCAAGGTATAACTAGAGCGATCGCAACTCAAAGTCGTACTATCCGCCTCCCCGTCCACATTACCGAAAAGCTCAACAAAATTAAGAAAGTTCAACGCAAAATTGCCCAAGAAAAAGGTCGTACGCCAACAATTGAAGAAATCGCTACTGAACTAGATATGACACCCAAGCAGTTGCGGGATGTTTTGTTGCGAGTTCCGCGCTCGGTGTCTTTAGAAACCAAAGTCGGTAAGGACAAAGACACAGAACTTGGAGACTTACTAGAAACTGACAATATATCGCCAGAAGAAGTGCTAATGCGCGAGTCTTTGCAGCGTGACTTGCACTATCTATTAACCGATCTTAGCGATCGCGAACGAGAGGTGATTTTGATGCGTTTTGGTTTGGGCGATGGTCACGCTTACTCTCTAGCAGAAATTGGTCGAGCTTTAGACCTTTCGCGAGAACGAGTACGGCAGATTGAATCAAAAGCACTTCAGAAGTTGCGTCAACCCAAGCGGCGCAATCGAGTCCGAGATTACTTTGACTCTCTTAGTTAAAACGTAAAAAGCACAGGCTCAGTTCCTGTGCTTTTTTAGGCAATTTTCACTATAAAAAAATCTCTACTAATTCTTGTCAACATTTATAAAAATTTGATTAGTTTACCCGATTATTACGGTATTACGTTGTTTTTATCGCTGCTCTATAGTTGCGTAAAAACCGCAGGTAGGAGAAACCAACCTTTTTCCTGTACTGCCTCTTTGCAAACGTTCGCGAGATTCTTGCTTGACTTGACCTGTCATTGCTGCCTCTTGTAAGGCAACAAAAGCATTTAAGTCTTCTAAATTGTATTGACCAGCTAACAATTTTCGCAGTTGTTCTTCTGCTTCAATTGTCAGATAACCAGCCTTTAGAGTTTTTTGGACGAGGTCGCTAATCGATGTCATGCCTTAAACCTCAGAAAATACATTGAGCGCTAGGGACTTTTTAAGTTGGAAAACTATTAACCTACTACCCCTGTAAGAGTTAGAGCTATTAGCACTACACTGTTAGGCGATTTAGTTAGATGTCAAATCCTCAACGGAGGTTTGCCATTTTTGATTTGACGTTATGGGTATTAATAAAGTTTCTGTAAACTTTATATAAAAATAACATAAAGGCAAAGATTGCTAGTAGACGGAGTGTAAAAACTAACGCTCAATTGTTAGTATTTTTGTGGCACAGGTCATCAACCGAGTCAACAATCTAAACAACTACAACATCGAGAATATGCAAATTTCCCCGCAAGTGAATCTATTGAAAGGAGTAAATTTATACCTAGTTGGGATGATGGGTTCGGGAAAAACGACGATCGGGAGTTTAATTGCTACCGAGCTAGGTTACAAATTTCTAGATACGGATGCTGTAATTGAACAAGTAACCAAGCAATCGATCAATCAGCTATTTGCCGAAGTGGGAGAAACAGAGTTTAGGCAAATAGAAAGTCAAGTTTTAGCCGAAGTATGCGCTTATACAAATTTGGCGATCGCCACTGGCGGTGGAATTGTTACTCAGCAGAAAAACTGGAGTTATTTACATTACGGCTTAATTGTTTGGCTAGATGTGCCTATAGAAGTGCTGTACGACCGTTTAAAAGCAGATACTACTAGACCTTTATTGCAATCGGAGGATCTATTGGGAAAACTACAAAGTATTTTTCAGCAACGCCAATCTCTGTATAGTCAAGCCGACTTACACATCCGCATCGGCGATACAGACACCGCGCCCCAAGTAGCCAATAGAGTTCTATCGCTAATTCCCAGCGTCCTTAAACCAGATTTGTCTGCGCCAAAAAACTAGCAAAAGTCTAAATTCATAGCATTAGAGAGCGTAGAAAACTGTAACTTGTGAGCTTGTTGTGCGATCGCATCCTCCTTTAAACTGCATGGGATACCTTAAAGCAAATTATGGTCAACGATCGCGAATACATTAGAGAAGTTGAAGCTACGCGCGTCCGAGTGCTAAGTGAAGCTTTACCTTACATCCAACAATTTTCTGGGCGAATTGTCGTTGTCAAGTATGGCGGCGCAGCAATGAAAGATAGCACCCTCAAAGATCGAGTAGTTAGGGATGTAGTGTTTTTAGCTTGTGTCGGGTTGCGTCCAGTAATAGTGCATGGCGGCGGCCCAGAAATCAATAGCTGGTTAGATAAACTCGGAATTGAACCCCAATTTAGTAATGGGTTGCGAGTAACCGACGCGCCCACAATGGATGTAGTAGAAATGGTCTTAGTCGGTCGAGTTAATAAAGAAATTGTCTCTTTAATTAACCAAGCTGGAGGCTCGGCAGTGGGTTTGTGCGGCAAAGATGGCAATTTGATCAAAGCCCGCCCTGAAGGTCGTCAAGGGATTGGATTTGTCGGTGAAGTTAGCACTATGGACGTGCGAATCTTAGAATCTTTGCTTAAAGATGGTTATATTCCGGTAGTTTCTAGCGTGGCGGCGGACGAATCGGGACAAGCTTACAATATCAATGCCGATACGGTAGCCGGAGAAATAGCCGCCGCTTTGGGAGCGGAAAAGTTGATTTTGCTCACCGATACCGCCGGAATCTTACAAGACTACAAAGATCCCTCAAGTTTGCTGTATAAACTTGATATTCAACAAGCCCGCCAATTAATCGCCGACGGAGTAGTAGGTGGAGGAATGATCCCGAAGGTAAATTGTTGCGTGCGGAGTTTGGCTCAAGGTGTAAAAGCCGCCCATATTATTGATGGACGGATACCCCACGCTTTACTACTAGAAATTTTTACCGATAGTGGGATTGGCTCAATGATTGTAGCCTCGGAGTTTTTGTAAAAAGACGGCTAATAATTTGGCGGTTTTAAAATCGCCCTACTACGTATTTAACGATAGCCTCTTTGAGGCGAAACTCTGATAATTGTCGGATTAATCAGTGTAGAATCGCGAATTATCGGATTAATTAACACGGGATTAGTCAATCTAGTTCTATTGTCTATTACTCTAGTTACCGGGCTTGGATAATAACTAGGGTAATAGTAATTACTAGGAGAAGTAATTACTGGAGCGGGAATTGGGCTACCGTAAACAATCGAACTATTAACGGGTGAGGGGATCGGGCTACCGTAAATAATTGAACTATTAATGGGTAAGGGAATCGAGTTACCGTAAATAATTGAACTATTAACCGGGGTGCGATAGACTGCACTACTACGATTTTCAATTGTCGCAACTTGGGCGCAAAGGGGTGCTGCACCAAATAAGATTAACGCTATCGGCGCGATCGCTCCTAAAAGCTTAAAATTATTCAATTTTCTTAATTGGGGGCGTTGGGTATTCATAAGTTTTGTCTTAAATTAGGTAACGGCACTAGGTCAAGAACACAACCTTAAATCCATTCTAGTAGTTTCTCTAGTTGGCAAAATAGCCAGAGAAAATGGCAACATCAAGAAAGACCATTGTTCAATCAGCGCCAAAAGTGACAGAAAGAACCGAAATTGCTAAAAAAGAGTACCTCGCCGGAGTAGCGGCTTTTGAAAGGGGACAGTACCGAGACTCCGTACAGCGTCTAGAGAAAGCCAGCGCCTTAGTAGAGCGCAATTCGAGTTTTGGGGGGAAAGTTTTAATTTGGCTAGTAACAGCCTACGAAGCCGCCGGACAAACAGCAGAAGCGATCGCTCTATGCGAACAAATCAAACAGCATCCTGACGTAGAAACGAGCAAGCAAGGAAAGCGGTTGCTTTACATTATGCAAGCACCCCAACTAAAAAGACCCACTGAATGGCTCACTCAAATTCCCGATTTAGCTGCTATACCCGATAATACCAGCCAAACTCGTTTGAGCAGCACTAACTTACCTCGGACTGCACCTAAACCACCGCCAAAGACAGAACCTATAGATTTGAGTCAAGTAAATACTAAAGACAATCAATTTATTTGGGTATCGCTACTTATTATTGGTTTAACAATAGGCTTATTTTTTTGGGGAAATAGTTAATTAGCGCACATCGCCGCCTGCAAAGCTTACGATGGTAACAATTTGGTTGATTTATTAGCTCGTTGAGGGTTGAAAAATGAATAGTAAATTTTTTATGCCGAAAATAAGCGCTTTAGTGAAGCGCAGCCGCTTAGTTTGGATCGTACTTTTCGCCTCACTATTACTTTCTGGTTGCGTTAAATATGACGTAGGTGTAAATTTCAATCGCCCAAGTCATGGCGAAATAGTCCAGCATATTAAGCTAGGAGAGCGCCTAACAAGTTTTAGCGGCGACTCGGCAACCCAATGGCTAAGTAGTATCGAACAGCGTGCTAAACAACTAGAAGGCAAAGTTAAGCGCCTTTCCCCAGAAGAAATAACTGTAACAATTCCCTTTAATAACGGCTCTGACCTAGAAGAAAAATTTAATCAGTTTTTCAATCCTGTAGAGCCAAAAAGCTCGAAGGAAGCACCCGAAGAACTCCCAAAAATTGACTCTAAACTAAACTTGGCTCAAAATAACTTATTACTGCTGTCGCGCAATCGCTTGAGCTATGACTTAGATTTGCGGAGTCTGTCATTAATTGCCAACAACGGCAACGTTTTAGTTAGTCCAGGCTCGGTATTTGATTTGAAATTTAGCCTCAATACTCCTTGGGGAGGTCGGAGTATTGAAAAGGCAGCAAACTCTATTCACCCAGAAACTTACGGTAATGGGCGACAAATGGTTTGGAAACTACAACCTGGGCAATGGAACCATGTGGAAGTAGTTTTTTGGATGCCAGACTTTTTAGGCATTGGCACAGTATTTATTTGTTTAGTAGTGGCTTTGGGAATTTTCTTAAGATATAGCTTTATGCCCGATCCTCAAACCTTTTTAGCGCCAACCGTTCCTCAAAACCAGTAATTTATTAGGGAGACAAACGCTCAATTAGCCAGCTATTATCTTCTTGAAGATGATAAAGCAAGCGATCGTGCAAGCGGCTGGGTCTTCCTTGCCAAAACTCAATTTCTGTAGGTACAACGCGAAAGCCTCCCCAATGCTGGGGACGAGGAATAACTTGCTGTTCGTATTGAGCTTTTAATTGAGCTTGGCGCTGTTCCAAAACTTCACGACTATCGACTACTTGACTTTGGTTTGATACCCATGCGCCTAATTGACTATTAATTGGGCGACTGTGGAAATATTCATCAGATTCTTGAGGCGAAACAAGCTCAACTTTTCCCTCAATGCGGACTTGGCGCTCTAATTGCGCCCACCAAAACACTAAAGCAGCTTGAGGATTAAGAGCTATTTCTTGCCCTTTGTGGCTGTGGTAATTGGTATAAAACACAAAACCGCGATCGCTAAAATCTTTGAGCAACACCATTCGCGCCGACGGCTTACCCTCTATTGTAGCTGTGGCAAGGGTCATAGCATTTGGTTCGGGCAATTGAGCAGCTAAAGCTTGGTCAAACCAGGTTTTAAACTGTTTGAAAGGATTGGGATCTAAATCTATTTCCCTTAATCCTTGTTTAGTGTAATCTTGGCGAAGATTGGCTACGCTTGCGTCCATCTTGGGCTACTTAAAAATGGGAGTCTCAATAGTATAGGTTACTTGAAATGCGCCGTTTAGCCTCTTTTCAACGTTGGCTCGTTATTGGTTTTGGCGCTCCGGTGGTCGCGTTAAATGTTTGGGTGCTATCCCAAGCTTTTAGTTACTTCGACCATCTGTTTACAGTTTTAACCGTTGCCGCGATTTTAGCTTTTTTATTAAATTACCCGGTCAAGCTTTTTGAAAGAGTGGGCATAACTCGCACTCAATCGGTGATTATTGTTTTGCTCGTCAGCATCACGCTTTTAGTAGTTCTTGGTTTTACCCTTGTGCCATTAATTTTCAACCAACTGCAAGAACTATTACACGGTATTCCCGCTTGGTTAGAGAAAAGTCAAGACAATTTGGCATGGTTAGATAAATGGGCAAAAACTAGACGCTTACCGTTGGATCTAACGGGCTTTAGCAGTCGAATTACTACCAGGGTAGAAAACCAGATCCAAGTATTAGCTGAGGGAGCTTTTGGTGTTGCTTTAGGAACGTTGTCTGGACTAATTGATACCGTTTTTATCATCGTCATTGCTTTTTATATGCTGTTGTACGGCGAAGGTGTTTGGAGAAGTTCAATAGACTTATTACCGTCTCCTTATGGTTCGGCTTTTAGTGCTTCTTTGCAATTAAACTTTCATAATTTTTTTATTACGCAGCTACTCCTTGGCTTATTCATGTTTGTAGCTTTAACTCCCATATTTTTAGCCTTAAAGCTGCCCTTTGCTTTACTATTTGCGCTGCTAATTGGAGGTGCGGAGTTGATTCCGTTTATTGGTGCAACTTTAGGTATCGGCTTAGTAACAACTTTAGTTTTGTTTCAAAACTGGTGGTTAGCCGTTCAAGTAGCCCTATTTGCGATCGCCATCCAACAGGTTAAAGATAATATTCTCGCTCCTAGGCTAATGGGCAATTTTACCGGGCTAAATCCAATCTGGATTTTTGTAGCTTTATTAATGGGAGCAGAAATAGCTGGGTTTTTGGGGGCGCTTGTAGCCGTACCTATTGCTGGCACTATTAGAGGCACAATTGATGCTATTCGCTCCTTACAACCCAATAAAGTCGTTTCCACCATAGCTATTGTCGATGACTTTCAAGTGCGGCAATAACTAATTTAGGCAAAATGCCTTATAAATTAAAACTAATTGGCAAAGACTCCGCACTTCTACCAAATAAATACCTTTATGGATGCCGATAAACTGTTTGCAAGTATTGCCCTATTAATTGACCTTGCCCAAAAAGGCGAGATCGATCCTTGGGACGTGCAGGTAATTGAAGTCATCGATCGCTATTTAAGCAAACTTCTTGCCAACCCAGAAAATACTCCCGCCGCCTATGAAACCGACTTGTCTCAATCGGGACAAGCTTTTTTGTCAGCGTCGATGCTAGTTTTATTTAAAGCCAACACTTTGAGCGCCTTAGAATTGAACCCGCCACAGGAAGATGATATGCTACCAGAATTTGTGGAAGCTACCCTTGGTAAATCTAGAGCGTATTTAGAGCAACACATCCACCGTCGAACGGCAGCAGTGCCACCGCAAAAACGCGCTGTGACTTTGGTGGAATTAATCGCTCAGTTGCAGTTAATGGCAACTCAAACAAGTCCTAGCGGGGCAGAAGTTGGCGATAAACCCAATCGTCGCCGCCGTTTAAATTTAGCTTCTCGTTCTCAAATTACTCGCGCCACTTTAGAACTTGCCCATCAAGAAAATTTGACAGAAGTTGCTGGCAAACTAAACCAATTTTTGACAGGTTATTCTCAGCAGCTACAGGGACAAAGTTGGTTGAATTTAGATCAACTTGTATATTTGTGGCATCAAGAAATTAGCTCTATTGCCCAATCATCTCAAAGGTTAGACTTGGCAAGAGATCCCAGTCACGCCGAAACATCCAATACAGAAGTAGGCGATCGCGTTAGTGTCTTTTGGGCTTTGCTGCTGTTATCGGCTCAATCTAAAGTAGAGTTGGAGCAGGCAGAGTTTTATCAAGAAATAAAAATTCGCTCCTTAACTGCCTCCGTCAGCGACTGAGGGCGATCGCCCCCCAAAAGTAGCAATTGTAAAGTTTTAGTAAAAGTCTAAAATCTAAGTAGATTAATATACATATAGATAAGTAGCAAACGGTAATTTTAATCAAAAACGTTGCTCTACCTAAGGGTAATTGCTAGTTTTCAGTTAATCGCGTACAACTATTTAACCCCTAGAAAAAGTGCTGCAAAAGATTGGCAGTTTTCTGTAAATGTGCGAGCGCGCATTTAATCACCATCCAAGGCTGAAATTGACAGATGATGGAATTTTCAAGTAACCATAGTGAAATGGCATTAACGGAGGAGTGAAACCTGATGAAAGCCATGATTTTAGCGGCTGGTAAAGGTACTCGCATACGCCCGATTACTTACACGATGCCCAAACCGATGATTCCGATCCTGCAAAAACCAGTGATGGAGTTTTTGCTGGAACTATTACGCCAGCATGGTTTTGACCAAATTGTGGTCAACGTCAGTCACCTAGCTAACGAAATTGAAAGTTATTTTCGCGACGGACAACATTTTGGGGTACAAATTGCCTACTCCTTTGAGGGGCGAATTATTGACGGCGAACTTGTGGGAGAAGCTATTGGTTCGGCGGGTGGGATGCGCCGAATCCAAGACTTTTCGCCGTTTTTCGACGATACGTTTGTAGTTTTATGCGGCGATGCTTTAATCGATTTAGATTTAACCGCCGCCGTCAAATGGCATAAAGCTAAAGGAGCGATCGCCACTGTCGTCATGAAATCTGTACCGAAAGAGGAAGTATCTAGCTACGGCGTAGTTGTCACTGACGAAGACGGACGGATTAAAGCTTTTCAAGAAAAGCCATCGGTGGAAGAAGCTTTAAGTACAAACATTAATACAGGAATTTATATTTTTGAACCGGAAGTTTTAAATTATATTCCCTCTGGTCAAGAATATGACATTGGCAGTCAATTGTTTCCCAAATTAGTCGAAATAGCTGCACCTTTTTATGGCATCTCTATGGACTTCCAATGGGTAGATATTGGCAAAGTTCCCGATTATTGGCAAGCAATTCAAGACGTACTAATGGGTAAAGTCAAAAATGTCAAAATTCCCGGTCATCAAGTCAGAGAAGGCATTTATACCGGGTTGAATGTGGCAGTAAATTGGGACAAAGTAGATATTACTGGCCCCGTTTATATTGGCGGTATGACTCATATTGAAGATGGAGCCAAAATAGTCGGTCCTACAATGATCGGGCCTAATTGCTGGATCTGTGGCGATGCGACAGTAGAGAATAGCGTAATTTTTGAATACGCCCGTCTTGGCCCCGGTGTGCGTTTGGTAGATAAGTTAGTGTTTGGGCGTTATTGCGTAGACAAAACCGGAGCGACCATTGACGTGCAAGCGGCGGCGTTAGATTGGTTAATTACCGACACCAGGCAAGCACCGCCATCGGAGCCGCCCTCAGAACGCCAGGCGATCGCGGATTTATTAGATAGCCACTAAAAATTACGAGCAGAAGATATTAACATTTCTCCTGCTCGTACAAAACCTTTCTAGTTGCTTAAATAAGTGTACCGGCTGAGGCTTTGTTCGTAGGTTTGCAGCAATCTTTGGGCTTCAAGTAGAGTAATCCGCTTTTCTTGCAAAGCTTGCTCAGTGCGCTTGCGGATACTTTCAACCAAGTCTTCCGCATCGTATTGAACGTAACCGACAACTTCGGTCATTGTATCGCCTTTAACTACGTGTTCGATTTCGTAACCTTTGGGCGTGAGTTGAATATGCACGGCATTAGTATCGCCAAACAGGTTATGTAAATTGCCCATAATTTCCTGGTAAGCGCCACTTAGAAACATTCCCAAATAATAAGGCTCTGATGGCTTAAAAGAATGTAACTCTAAAACAGATTTTACATCTCTTAAATCGATAAAGCGGTCAATTTTGCCATCGCTATCGCAAGTTAAATCGGCTAAAATACCTCGCTGAGTTGGTTCTTCTCCCAAACGATGAATGGGCATAATTGGAAATAGCTGGTCTATCGCCCAACAATCTGGCGCTGATTGAAATACCGACAGATTGATGTAATAAATGGAAGCCATGATTTTTTCCAAATCTTCCAAATCGTCCGGTACGTAGTCTTGTTGGCGAGTAATTGCCAAAATTTTCTCGCAGCACGCCCAATAGATCCGTTCTACTCTCGCTCTTTCGGTCAGACGCAAAATTCCGAGATTAAAGCGGCTAATAGCTTCTTCCTTAAACTGAGTCACATCGTGAAAAGTCTCTTGGAAGTTTTCGACACTAATCGACTGATAAGTTTCCCACAAATTCCAAATAATCGGCGGTTCGCCTTCTTTTGGTGGTTCGGGCTGTCCTGATGGCACATCGCAGGTACTTAAAACGTCAAAAATGAGTACCGATTGGTGAGAGGCGATCGCTCTCCCACTTTCGCTAATTAGTGTTGGTACGGGCAATTGCCGTTCGGCGCAAGTATCTTTCAATTCCGCCACAATATCGTTGGCGTAGTTCTGCATATTGTAGTTTTTGGAAGCGTAGAAATTGGTCTGCGAGCCGTCATAATCGACCCCCAAACCACCGCCCACATCTAAATACTTCATGTTTGCGCCCAAAGTTGCCAACTCCACATAAATCTGGCTGGCTTCGCGAATTGCATCTTTAACGACACTAATTGCAGAAATTTGCGAACCAATGTGGAAATGCAACAACTGCAACGAATCTAGCAAGTTAGCGGCTTTTAGTTGCTCTACAGCTTGGATAATTTCGGGAATAGTTAGCCCAAATTTAGCTCTGTCGCCACTAGAACCGCCCCAGCGTCCCACTCCTTGGGTGCTTAATTTCGCCCGGATGCCCAAAATAGGCTTAATTCCTAGCTGACGACTAGCCGCAATTACTAGATCTACTTCCTCTATCTGCTCTAAAACAATAATTGCCGTTTGTCCGAGTCTTTGGGACAACATCGCCGTTTCAATATATTCCCGGTCTTTGTAACCGTTGCAAATTAGCAACGCCCCAGGGGTATCTAACAGCGCCAAACCAATCATGAGTTCGGGTTTTGAGCCAGCTTCCAAGCCAAATTGGTGAGGTTTGCCAAAACGTACCAAGTCTTCAATTAAGTGGCGTTGTTGATTGCATTTAACCGGGAAAACGCCCTTATAAACTCCAGGATAATTGTATCTAGCGATCGCTTTAGCAAAACAAGCATTCAACCGCTCGATTCTGTCTTCCAAAATATCGGAAAAACGAATTAATAACGGCAATCCCAAATTGCGTTGCTTAAGAGCGTTAACCAATTCAAACAGATCCAACGAGCCACCGCGATCGCCTTTAGGGGAAACGGTGATATTACCTACGGCATTAATTGAAAAGTAAGGTTCGCCCCAACCTTCAATTCGATAAAGGTCTTCGCTGTCTTCAATTTTCCACGATTGCTGAGGCTCGGTTTTGACCAAAGCTACCGATGTTTTCTGCTTTGCCGATTCCGGGGTTTCGGTAGTGGTTTTCTCAATTGCTGATGTGGCCGTTGACTCAACACCCATTTTTTGCTGACCTCAATTATCACCTGACGAATAGCCAGTTTAACGCATCTATATTAAGAGCATCTAAGCTAAGAGGGAGACTTTCTAAGTTAATCTGATTTATGCAACTAAGTTCGCACATTTTGGAGAGATGGTTTTGGAAAGGACATTTATCGCTATTAAGCCTGATGGCGTACAACGCGGGCTAGTGGGGGAAATTATTTGCCGTTTTGAGTCCAAAGGTTTTACTTTAGTTGGCTTGAAACTTGTGCAAGTCAGCCGCGAACTAGCCGAACAACACTATGGCGTTCACCGAGAACGTCCGTTTTTTAGCGGTTTAGTTGAATTTATTATCTCTGCTCCGCTCGTGGCGATGGTTTGGGAAGGCGACGGCGTAGTTGCCTCCGCCAGAAAAATAATTGGCGCTACTAACCCCTTAACAGCCGAACCAGGGACGATTAGAGGCGATTTTGGCGTAAATATTGGACGCAATTTAATTCATGGTTCTGATGCGATAGAAACGGCGAATAGTGAAATTGCTTTGTGGTTTCTAGATGAGGAATTAGTTAGTTGGCAACCGTCATTAAGCGGTTGGATTCGAGAATAAATAAAGCCCGCTTAGGCGGGCTTCAACTATTTTTATTTAGAAATAGCGTCTTTCTCCGGCTCAGGAGTCGGAGAAGGTACTGCAGTTCGCTTTGAGAAGCCCCAAGCAAAAATTAGAGCGATCGCGCTAATCATTATCCACTCTGGCGGAATCAAAGCCGAATCAAATACTCGCAGCAGCAAGCGCAAGCCAACTAATGCCACCGTAATATAGCCCGCATCTTCTAAATGCTCAAATTCATCAAGCCAACGGATAAACAACCCCGCCATAAAGCGTAAAGTAATAATTCCGATGGTTGCCCCCGTTAAAACTAACCAAGTTTCTTGAGAAACTGCGATCGCCGTTGTGACGCTATCTAAAGAAAAAGCCAAGTCTGTAAAGGCAATTACCGGGATTGCTTGCCACAATGATGTAAAACCCGGCGCGTGATGCTCGTTTCCTTCTTCGTCCTTTGATGAGCTAAAATACTGCCACGCCAGCCATAATAAGTAAGCCGAGCCTAATAGTTCAAATTGCCAAAACTTTGTTACCCAAGTTGCGGTCAAAATCAGGCTAATTCGCAGCACGTAGGCAACTACTAGACCAATATTGAGGGCTTGACTTTGCACTTTAGGATCTTCAAGTCTTTGAGCAAGGGCGGCTAAAGCGATCGCATTGTCCGCCGATAGCACCGCTTCTAAAAACGACAAGATAATTAAAATAAAAGCCGCTTCTATGCCTGCGTGATAGGGAGAATTTAAAATTTGGTCGAGCATTAACGATTTCTATAACCCAAAACTCATATATTGATAAATAGCTATGTTGCTACCACTATCCAGCTTAACCTTTGTCTGACAAATTCAAGAAGCGCGATCGCGTTTATTGTTCTCTTACCCGCGATCGCGCGACCAATAAAAACGTTTAAGTAATTTTTAACACACAGAAAATAATTGAATATTAGTAAAAATACGATTGCAGAGGCAGCATAAGTAAGTTAGGCTCCTTGTGTATTTTTCAAGGTTATTTTATAAAACCTAACTCTGTTAGGTTGAAGTCAAAAGTATAAAATAAATCAAAAAATGACTAAATGAAGTAGTTAATTAATTGCTACTAAAGACTTAGTTTAGCCAAAACATGACAAGCTTTAAAAACCAATTGCTTGTTTGCCAAAATCCCAAATAGTAAAACAAGTAGAATGAATAATCAAATCTTATGGTAGATACCAGCCAAGCAGAATTAATCATTGAAGCAGGACGCACAGAAAGTCAATATTGGAAAGATTTGTGGAACTATCGAGAATTATTTTATTTTCTAGCTTGGCGAGATATTTTGGTACGGTATAAGCAAACAGCTATTGGAATATTTTGGGCATTAATTCGACCGTTTCTAACAATGGTAGTGTTTACAATTGTGTTTGGTAATTTAGCTAAATTACCTTCCAGCGTACCCTATCCTATTTTAGTATTTGCAGCCATGCTACCTTGGCAATTTTTCTCCAATGCGCTGACAGAATGTAGCAATAGCTTAATTAACAATGCCAACTTAGTTTCCAAAATTTATTTTCCGCGCCTAATTGTCCCGACAAGCTCGGTAATTGTTAGTTTTGTAGATTTTTTAATTTCCGGCATGATATTGTTGGCGCTGATGGCGTGGTATAACTTTGTACCTAGCTGGCGAATTTTTACACTACCAGCATTTATTATCATTGCCTTTGCTGCTTCAATGGGTGCAGGATTATGGTTAGCAGCCTTGAATGTCAAGTACCGCGATTTTCGTTATATCGTGCCATTTATCGCCCAGTTTGGGTTATATATTTCTCCTGTAGGTTTTAGTAGTAGTATTGTGCCAGAGAAGTGGCGTTTGCTCTATTCAATCAATCCAATGGTAGGAGTAATTGATGGCTTTCGTTGGGCAATTTTAGGTGGAGAAGCTCAAATATATTTACCAGGATTTATACTTTCTACCGGATTAGTAGTATTGTTACTTTTTAGTGGTATTTGGTACTTCCGCAAAACTGAACGCTCCTTTGCTGATGTGATTTAAGCGACAACTATAAAAATGTCAGATACAGTAATTCGAGTTGAAAATTTAAGCAAAAAATATATCCTAGGGCAGCAAAAGCAAGAGCGTTACACGGCATTAAGAGACGTACTAGCTAATACAGCCAAGTCTGTTAGTCGCCAGGTATTAAATCCTTTTGCTAAAAAAGCGCCGCTCCCAGAAACTGAAGAATTTTGGGCATTGAAAGATGTATCGTTTGAGATAAAACAAGGCGATCGCGTTGGGATTATTGGCAGAAATGGCGCTGGCAAATCAACTCTACTTAAAGTTCTCAGCCGAATTACCGGACCAACAACAGGACGCATTTCTATTAAAGGGCGAGTAGCAAGTTTATTAGAAGTAGGCACGGGATTTCACCCTGAATTAACCGGACGAGAAAATATTTATCTCAACGGTTCTATCTTAGGTATGGAAAAAGTAGAAATCAGAAAAAAGTTTGACGAAATAGTTGCCTTTGCAGAAGTAGAAAAGTTTTTAGATACCCCAGTAAAGCGCTATTCCTCTGGTATGTATGTAAGACTAGCGTTTGCAGTCGCCGCTCACTTAGAACCAGATATCTTGATAGTAGATGAAGTTTTAGCAGTAGGAGATATGCAATTTCAACAAAAATGCCTGGGAAAAATGGAGGAAGTAGGAAAACAAGGGCGAACAGTTTTGTTTGTTAGCCACAATATGCAAGCTATTTCTACATTGACTCAGAGATGTATAATGCTTTCTAAAGGTAAATGCTTTTATCAAGGACTAACGGAAGCGGCAATTACTGAATATATCCGCGAAGGTTACAAAAAGCAACTCGTTTACACAGATATTCCATCTGATTTTGAACCTAAAGTTACGCAAGTGAAGTTAAATACTTCAAAACCTAATAATGTACAGATAAATGGTGAGTTAATGGAAATCCATTTTGAGATTTCTACACCAATATTGATCGATGGGGCTTGTCTTTCTTTTCAATTTATTAACTCTTTTCAACAATCAGTACTATATTTGTGGAGTTTTGATTCAGAACGCCCTATGTGTCGTGGAACTGGAGTATTTCATCTGATTTGTATAATTCCTAAAATACGGTTGTACATGGGAGAATACACTCTTAGAGTAGATTTTGCAGAGCGTGTGGGCAAAAAACATTTTCAAACAATAGAGAATATCTGTCCTTTTGAATTGACAATGTATGGTAAACACATAGAATATGAATGGCAACCAAATATTTGCACATATATTGAAGAATGTGAATGGAACATTCTTTAATATTGATTCAAAAAAGTCACAAAACTTGCTTAGATTGAATTTATTAACTTTTGACAATTTTATGTATAATATCAAAATCTATAAAAGTACAGTAAGTTTAGTCAATAAATATTCTTAATAACAAGAAGATTGCCATACTCAGATTAGCCGGTGACTAGGATGAATTAACAATGGAATGCTTAACTTATGTGTATCCTACAATTAGCAAAGGAAGAATAATTAGATGGGGCAATTCCTACTCTTGGAATGGTTGCTCTAAGGCAGTACATGACTATTTGTCTACTCCTAAGCTTGCCGATAAAATATAACAACTCAACTTGTGAAATTGTTAGCTTATAAAAACATAAATATAATGCTTTATTTACATGATGAATTAACCCATAACACCAAAGCTGCAAAGGAAATTGTCCCGCAAATAATTAAGTTAATACAACCAAATAGTGTAGTTGATGTTGGTTGTGGAATTGGTACGTGGCTTGCGGTTTTCGAGGAACTTGGTGTTAAAGATGTGGTGGGAATCGATGGAGATTATGTTAATAGAAATTTACTGCATATAGATGAGCAAAACTTTATTCCTAGTGATTTAAAAAAGCCTTTCCATCTTGATCGCAAGTTCGATTTAGTCGTTTGTTTAGAGGTGGCAGAACATTTGCCAGAGGAGGCGGCAAGTGCTTTTATCGAAAGCTTAGTGTCTCTAAGCGATATTATACTTTTTTCGGCGGCAATTCCCGATCAAGGAGGACAAAATCATCTAAATGAACAATGGCCTATTTATTGGCAACTCAAATTTAAAGAGCATAAATTTGAGTTGCATGACTTTATAAGATCAGATATATGGTTTAACAAAAATGTTGATTGGTGGTACAAGCAAAATATGCTTATAGCAATCAAAGAAACCAGCAAAATTTCTTTAAATAAAAATAATATTCTTCCAATAATTCACCCGGAACTTTACAGTTATAAAGTTATGCAGTTGGATGCAATAGATCCTACGTTGAAAGATTTACCACCCGGAGAAATACCTTTTAATGTTGCTTTAAAAATTTTCTTAAGAGCGCTCAAGAAAAAAATTAAAAACCCATCATCTTAAGAGCTTATTATAATGAACGTTTTAGTATCAGTTATAATTCCTGCCTATAAAGCTGATAAGTATATTAAAGAGGCTCTAGACTCAGTCAAATCACAAACTTACAAACCTTGGGAAATTATTGTTGTAGAAGATGCTTGGCAGGATGAAACAGAAAATATAGTCAAACAATTTGCACAAACCGAAGCCGAAGGCAAAGTTAAATTTATTAGGAACGAAAAAAATCAAGGTTTAGGAGCTACTAGAAATATAGCTGTGAGTTATGCTTGTGGAAAATACGTGGCATTATTAGACCATGATGATATTTGGAGACCAAATCATTTACAGCAGGCAGTAAAAGCATTAGAGGAACAACAAGCAGATTTAGCTTATTCAACTACATTAACATTTGAAGATGGTACTAATAAAGAACTTGGTTTCTGGGGACCAACAACAGCCGAACTAGAGAATTTCCCCTTAAGTCTTTACAGTAGAAACTATATTACTCCTTCAGCAGTTGTTATGAGAAAAGAGTCATTAGAGAAAGTAGGATTGATGGCTCTAATTCGTGCCTGTGAAGATTATGACTGCTGGATAAATCTATTAAAAGCAGGCTGTAAGTTCTTATATTTGGAAGAAATAACTTGCTTATATCGCAAGCATCCACTGGCGATGACAAGCGATCAAAAATTTATAACAGAAAAAATTTTATATGTAATGCAGAAGCATCAAGACTGGCAAATTGTACCAAAGGCAATATCTAAACAAAGGATAGCTGACATTTATAGTCAACTAGGTTACCTTACTGCAAGTAAAAAACCATGGGCAGCTGTTAAGTTTTTTTTATATGCATGGTTGCAACAACCAACTAATATTACATCTACTAAACGCCTAGCCAAATTAATATTTTTACAAACATTTAGGAATATCTTACAACCATTTAGGCATCAAGTTTGAATAATTAAATATTATGCAAATTGTCAATTAAACTATTAACAAAAATTGAAAGTTTTATGATTATATCAGACTGGCGAAGACCTGAACGCTTTGCAAGACCTAGTTATGAACCATCCGCACCCCAAGAAGAATTTATAGTAAAGTTATTGCGATCGCACATAGAACAGGTTTTAGTTGATTACGGCAAACCTAGCTCATCAAATTCCTGTGCTTTGGATGTGGGTTGCGGTCGCCAACCTTTTCGACAAGAATTAGAAGCTCTTGGATATACCTACAGCAGCATTGATGTTCATCAAAATCCTGAAGGCTCGGTGGATGTAATATGTGAAATAGATCAACCGCTACCGCAGGAAATTGATAGCGATAGTGGGTTTGATTTCATATTTTGTACAGAGGTCATGGAACACGTTGTCGACTGGAACATGGCATTTAATAATTTTTCTAATCTATTAGCTCCTGGAGGTCGCCTGTTTATCACTTGTCCTCATTTTTATCAATTGCACGAAGAACCTTATGATTTTTGGAGAGCAACTCCCTACGCTTTAAGCCATTTTGGCCACAAATTTGGCTTAAAAATTCTGCATCAAGTGAATGCCGGAGATGGTTGGGATGTACTAGGCACATTTATAACAAGTTGTTATGCGTTGCCCGCTAGTCGGAGTATAAGCGATCGCATTTTAAGTAAGATAATTAATCTCTTAAAACAATGGTTATTCAATTTACTAAAAAGTCGTAAAATTCAACACTCGGTTCATTTACAGGGGTCTATTTATATTTCAAATATTATAGTTTTTGTCAAGACATAATGTTTGTAAAAATCTACGTTATACAAAATATAAAAAAATTATTATATATTTACTGCATGAAACTTTTATCTATATCTAGCGAACTTCCGCCATTTAACTATGGCGGCTATGAAGTTGGGGCTTGGCGAGTAAGTCACGCTTTACGAGACCTACATGATGTAGATGTTCACCTTTTAACCTCTATGCGAGGAGTGGAAACAGGTTTGCATCTAGGAGAAAAGAATTGTTATCGATTGTTGCCTCGACCTGGTTGCTGGATTGCCGGCGATAGATATATTGCTCATGGTGACTTAAAAATTGCGCGTAAGCAAAGAAAACTTGCTTTGCTTACGATGCAAGAGATTGTTGACTATATAAAACCTGATGCTGTTTTATTTTGGCAGGTCTTTGGATTTTCTAAAGCCTGTAGTGGTTCGCTTTACAGCTTAGATATTTTTAACTACCTGAAAACAAAACAGATTCCTGCCTATCTTTACTCCTCTGTTCTAGAGTTACCAATCTTACAATTAGTATCGCCTCAATATTTGCTAGAGACGCAGCAAATTAAAAAACTCTACCAGTGGATACGCTATCAGCTTGTCTTATTGCGCCAAAGACAAAGTATAGAAACTATAGCGCTGGATTGGTCAAAAGTCGCCTTTTGTAGCGAGTGGCTCAAAGAAAATCACCTTGAATTTGGTTATCCAGCCGAATTAGCGCAAGTAATTCATTGGGGTATTGAAGTAAAACCTAGCTACCAAATTAATTCCCAAACTAAACTACCACTCAAAATTTTGTGGGCAGGTCGAATTTGTCCTGCTAAAGGTCTACATATCGTAGTTGAAGCTCTAAAGCAATTACCCCGCGAGAGTTATATCCTGGATGTTTATGGTCATGAAGAAGATAAATCTTATGTAAAAAACTTACGCACGGAAATAGAGAAGGAACATTTGGAGACAACGGTAAGTTTTCAAGGGTTCATCCAATCAGAGACTTTGCGGCAAAAACTGGCAGAGTACGATATTTTTATCCTGAGTTCAATTTGGCAAGAACCTTTTTCTGTAGGTTTATTAGAAGCCGCCGCTGCAGGTTTAGTATTGATTTCAACCTTAACTGGAGGTACATCGGAAATTTTGTCAGAGCAAAATGCCTTAATCTACCATCCTGAAAATGCAGATGAACTTGCTAGTTGCTTGCAGCATCTAGCTGAAAACCTTAACCAAGTCAATCGTTACAAAGAACTGGCTTATCATACGGCAGAGCAGTATAGCCTACAGGGTATGGTCGATAAGCTTTATAAATGGTTGTTTAAATAAATACAAAAGCTCAACGAATTGTAAAAACAGTCCTACCTTGGATAAATCATCAATGGCTCTCTCAACACCCGTTGCTTTTCTAATATTCAATCGTCCAAAATTAACAAAAATTGTATTTGAAGCAATTCGCCAAGCTAAACCTCAAAAATTATTAGTAGTTGCTGACGGTCCTCGATTTCCAGAAGAAGCTGAGAAATGCCAAAAAACTAGAGAAATTATCAATCAAGTTGATTGGGAATGTGAAGTATTAACTAATTTTTCAGATAGTAACTTAGGGTGTAAAAAACGATTATCCAGTGGATTAGATTGGGTATTTTCAGAAGTTGAAGAAGCAATTATTCTAGAGGACGATTGCCTGCCAGCACCATCTTTTTTTAATTTTTGTCAAAGCTTACTTGAACGCTATCGACATGATGAACGTATCATGCATATTAGCGGCAACAATTTTCAAGATGGTCAAGTCAGAAATGATTTTAGTTATTATCTATCAAAATATACTCATGTTTGGGGTTGGGCTTCTTGGCGCAGAGCATGGAAACACTATGATGTCAATTTGAAAACATGGTCAGATTATAAAAATTCTAGTATGATTAGCTCAATATGCGAGTCAGTTTACGAGCAGAAATATTGGAGAGATATCTTTGAAAATGTTTTTAATAATAGTGTAGATACCTGGGACTATCAATGGTTATATACCTGCTGGTTTCAAAGTGGGCTTTCGATTTTACCTCACTCAAATCTTGTTTCAAACATTGGTTTTGGTTCTGATGCTACACATACTACGGGGCAAAATGTCTTAGCGCAATTACCAACTAAAGATATTTGGAATATAAAGCATCCACCTTTTATTTTAAGAGATAGGATTGCAGATTTTTATACATTTGATTACCATTATGGAGGCAAAAAAATAAAGCAAAGTGATAATTTTGTATCCAAGGCTAAACACAGAATTAAATCTATTAAGAATAGCTTTTTATAACTTTAAAAATATATATGTCTAACTATACTTACGAAGAATCTGTACATTGGATGCGCCGCCAGCCAGAACTATCTCAAATGGTAGAATTTTGCTATCTTGACCAAGACAACCTTGCTGCGGCTAAAAGGTTTGAAGCGAGCGAAGAATTTTTTGAGGTCGTGAAGATTTTGAAAATAGAACGATCGCCCAGAAAACTAAAAATACTTGATTTAGGTTGTGGTAACGGTATCGCTTCTTATGCTTTTGCCTCCCTTGGACATGATATTTCTGCGGTAGATCCTGATGAAAGCGAAGATGTAGGATTGGGTGCAACTAGAAAATTAGCAGCAAGATTAAATAATGGTTCAATTTTTACTTACCAAGCTTTTGCTGAAGCTTTACCCTTTGAAAATGCCACCTTTGATATTGTTTATGCTCGTCAAGCCTTACATCATTTTACAGATTTACATAAAGGTTTATCCGAATGCGCGCGCGTACTAAAACCTCAAGGGCTGTTCTTCGCAACTAGAGAACACGTTGTCAGCAATAACGAACAATTGCAAACTTTCCTTGCAGAACACCTTTTACATAAGCTACACTCCGGCGAAAATGCCTATCCTTTAAACGACTACCTATCAGCGATTAAAGGAGCAAATATTAAAGTATCAAAGTTGTTTGCTCCTTTTGACACTGTAATTAATTACTTTCCTGCATCCAACCTAGAACTTAAGGATTCTTTGCTTAAAGGATTAACTAAAAAGCTTGGTAAGCTACTAGCAGAAGCAACAGTAAAAATTCCTTTTATAGAAAATTTTTACCGTTATTATTTATCGCAAACTTGTAAATTTCCCGGCAGGCTATATTCTTTTTTTGGCTCTAAACAGGAAATTAAGTAATGCGAATTTTTTATGATGGAGAGGTGTATAGATTAGTGCCTACTCAAGGTATTAGTAGGTATTTTGCTAATATAATTAGTAGACTACCGGAAAGTTTTACACCTTTAGTAACAACCTACGCCTATAGAGTAAATTACCCTTCTCATCCCAATATTCAGCTATTTAAGTACAATAACTTTAGACCTAGACGGCTTTCTGCTTTATTAGAAAAATATTACTTTAAGTTTGTTAATGAGTCTAACAAATTCGATCTCGTTCACCCAACTTACTATACGTTATTATCTCGTCAAGAGCTTAGTAAGTTCAACTGTCCAGTAGTTTTAACAGTTCATGATATGATTCATGAGCTTTTTTCTAAACAACTAGATCCTCAAGGTCAGCAAGCGGAGGAGAAACGAAAAGCTATTCATGCTGCCCAAGCTATTATTTGTGTCTCTGAGAATACTAAAAAAGATTTATTAACAAAATATCCACTATTAGAAAATAAAGTAAAAGTTATCTATCAAGCTTCGGGCGTAAATGCAAGTATTGCTTATGGTTCTGAAAATGTGCCGTCTCGACCTTATTACCTTTATGTAGGTAGTCGGGATCGCGGTTATAAAAACTTTGATAGTTTATTATCAGCTTTTGCTAAAGCTGTAAGCGTGCAACCCGATCTAGCATTATGCGTCGTCGGTTTGCCTTTTAACAAAATAGAAAAAAAACTGATTGCTAAGTTTAAGCTGGCAAGTCATATTGAGCATTACAGTCACACTAACGATTGTCACTTAGCAAAGCTCTACCGTTGTAGTATTGCCCTTGTTTATCCTTCTTTGTATGAAGGCTTTGGCATTCCTCCTTTAGAAGCTATGGCCTGCGGTACAGTTGCTATTGCATCGGCCTGTTCGAGTATTCCTGAAGTAGTGGGCGATGCGGGTATATTGTTTAATCCTCAATCTACACTCGACTTAGCCGATATCCTGCTTTCTGTAGTGGATAATCCCCTCGAACGCGATCGCTTAATATCTAAAGGACACCAAAGAGCAAAAATGTTTAGCTGGGATAAAACTGTAGAGCGCACTCTTGATGTTTATCGCTCTGTTGCTTAAAAAAATTGAAATGTTAATTTAATATTCGTCGATTTCTGATAAAAAATAAGCGTATAAACTCCTCAAAAATAATAAGCTATGGAAAAAAACTTTCCAAAAATTTCAATAGTAACTCCTTCGTTTAACCAAGCTCAATTTATTGAAACTACGATTGAAAGTATTTTAAACCAAAATTATCCTAACCTTGAGTACATTATTATTGATGGTGGCTCCACGGATGGTAGTGTAGAAATTATCAAAAAATACCAAGCTTATTTACATTATTGGTGTAGCGAACCTGATACCGGACAATACGATGCCATTAATAAAGGCTTTCAGCATTCTACGGGCGAAATTATGACTTGGCTAAATAGCGATGACCTTCATCTCCCATGGACGATGAAAACCGTCGCTGATATTATGGCTCAACTTAGCGAAGTTGAATGGCTAACAACTTTGCACCCTGGTAGATGTGATTGGGATAGTTTTTGTACAGGATTTGGCTCTTTACCGGGATATTCAAAACAAGCATTTTTAGATGGTTGGTATGCTGAGAGTAGCTTTTTAATTCAGCAGGAGTCTACTTTCTGGCGACGCAGTTTGTGGCAAAAATCTAACAGTCAAATTCCTACAGAATTTAAACTAGCTGGAGATTTTGCTCTTTGGTCAAATTTCTTTTGCCACTCCGAGCTATATGGTATAAACTCTCCATTAGGGTGTTTTCGCTCTCAAATCAATCAAAAAAGCAGAAGTATTGAACAGTACAAGTTTGAGGCTACAAGTATTTTAGCTGCTATGCGCGATCGGTGCAATTGGCAACCTTCACCGGATGCCTTCAACTTGACCTTGGGACGATTGCAGTTACATAAAATTCCTCAAATTAGTAGATTAATTACTTCTATTTTTGGGGGTTACACAGCTAAAAAAATAATTAGAAATAATTTAGATTCACCCAATGGCTATTGGAGTATAGAAACCTACAAGTTTTAATAACTTATGCAGCTCGCGCATTGTAGAAATCAAAGCAACTTACTCTAGTATTTTTTACAAAAAACACAATGAAAACCAACCTAGCTCAAGTATCTGCAACTAATTTTTACTCTTAAAAAAAGAAAACACTCCAGGTTTGAGATGGAAACACTAGCTTTTTTAGCAGTTGTAATAAACGTATTAATTTTTTCTTCAGCTCTTGCTCTTAATATTTTATTTGCAGAGTACGCCTCTTATATTCGCTTAATTTTAACACTTATATTATGGGCATTTACGATATTGATAGTATTTGAAAGAAAAGCATTAAAGTCTTGGGAATTACATTTACCAAACCAAATACTTTTTTTATTATTAAGTTCTTTTATAGTCATGTTAGCGGTATCAGCCGCCGTCAGTCCTGCGCCTATAGTTGCTACTTTTTATTCAGGATTAACTTATCTTTCTTTTTATCCATTTACTTATCTATTTCTGATTATTCGTAAAAACCCTATACTAACTAAACGGATATTATTAATATTTACTATCCTATGCGTTTTCTTGTCATTGGGAGTTATCTATGACGCTACGGTAGGGTTACAAAATGCTCCTTTCGTTAATAGCAGGATTATAGCAGCAATAGATGAATTTGCGATTATAGATGAAAATGGTCAGCAAAGAGGAGGCTTCTTTTTTGGGAGTTCAACAGTAGTTTATCCCTTCCTATCTATTGGCATTTTGTCTATTATTCTTTTAAGCAAACTTTTTAGATATAACAAATTAAACTGGCTTGCGGCTTTAAGTATTCCTATTATCTGGTTAGGTTGCTTTTTTACATTTAGCCGTGCTCCTTTAATTTTATGTACAGTTTTTAGTATTTATGCTTTTATTGAATTGGTTGTAATCGATCAAAATATAAAACTTAGTCACAAAACTATACTTCTATTAGTGTTTGTTATTCTAGTAGGCTTATTTGCAGAAATAAGAGACTTTTTATACGAACAAGCAGGCTCTTATCAGGTTACTAGATTTGAATCTACTTTCTCCCAAGGTGAAACAGGTAACTATATAAGAATTATGGGTTGGAAAGAGGGACTTAAGTTATTTGACTTACTAGAAGCTTGGCGGGGTTATGGCTTAGGAACATCAAACACGAGAATGGGGGAAATTTACGATTTTCCCGTTAGATCGCACTTTGAAAGCTCGATTTTTCTAACCTTTTCTGAGGGGGGAGTTTTTGGTTTGTTTGCCAGACTCTTACCGCTTGTAGTAACTTTTTGGCTTTGTCAAGGAACAGTCGTAAGCAGACTTTTTTCTGTTTGGATGCTATTGTTTTTTGTAAACTTGTGCGTGTCACCGCTAATTGATGGGCATTCTGTACAATTAGCTTACTTTTTAGCAATGGCTTTATGTTTAGCGTTTGCACCATTGTTAAAAAATAATAAATTTAATGAAATCGATTAAAGCAACTTTATGAGCTATAAGCCATCTTTAACTCCACTCATTTCAATTATTGTTGCTGTATTTAATCGTTCTGATTCTTTGCAGCGTTGTATTAACAGCGTAGCATCCCAAAATTATCCTGATAAAGAATTAATCATTATTGATGGCGGTTCTACTGATGGCACGGTAGATATTTTGAAGTCTAATAACGAACAAATTACATACTGGAAATCTGAACAAGATCGCGGAATTTATCATGCCTTTAATAAAGCTTTAGCCCACTCAAAAGGTGAATGGATCTATTTTTTGGGTTCCGATGATTATTTATGGGATAATCAAAGCTTAAGCAATATTGCTCAAAAACTCGGAGAAGTTGCAGATCGAAACGTGCTTTTAGTTTATGGAAAGGTTGCAATAGTTTCGCAAAGTGGTGACGTACTAGAAGTAGTTAATAAGCCCTGGGAGCAAGTAAAAGATTTATTTTTACAAGGTTGTTATATATGTCATCAGGGCGTTTTTCATCATAAAAGCTTATTTGAAAAGCATGGGCAGTTTGACGAATCTTTTCCAATTAGTAGCGACTACGAATTATTATTACGAGAACTTAAACTTAAAGATAGTCAGCCTTTGTTTGTTCCAGACCTAACAATTGCAGCTATGCAAACTGGTGGATTTAGTAGTTCTCCAGAACACAGAATTTCAATTTTACAGGAGTTTGCCAGAGCCAGAAAAAAAAATCATGTTTCCCTATTGTTTCCCTCTGTATGGTTATGGAACTATATAAAGGCTTTGATATGGTTTATACTCATGAACGTATTTAGCGATCGCACTGTAAGCTACATTGCCGATCGTTATCGCTCTTTGACTGGAAGACCGCCCCTATGGAAAAAAATATCACAAAGCGAAAATCTTTAAGCTTTATGCCCCACTTTAAAACCAATTAACCAAATCACCGTTGAAATGTTTGTCGCGGGTTTAACTTCACTAAGCAGATTGAGGTTTTAAAAAAGATTCTAAGGAAAAACGGTAATGTTTTACATCTGTTGATAGTTAAATTACACTGATAAGCCAAACTCGTAGCGATTAATATACAACCCAATCACAATATCGTGGAGGACTTCAGATTTGGAGAAGCAGATAGTCTTGCGGGCTAGTCGCTTAATTCGAGTTCTCAATGTCAGATGTTTTCGCTCAATTTTCTGGGTATTAGATTTGCCTACTTGATGCTGGTTAGGGTCTAATTTACGGTCATAAGTTCCCCAATTATCTGTGTAAAATTTACTAATTCCACATGGTTCTAACAGTGTTTTAAGTTTGAGAAAAATATTATCTGTGCGTTTTCCTAACACATAGGCTAATACTGTTCCAGTTTTGTGGTCAATGGCATGCCATAACCATCGCTGATTCTCCTTCTTCTCTACAAAACTCCACATTTCGTCGAGTTCTCCTTCTAAAGGCGATCCATCGGCGACAAGGTTGACTGGTAATATCTCGACATTTATTTGTGCGGGCTCAATCTGTGCTAACACAGGTTCATTGACACCTTTGAGTTGAGCGAGTTTTTTTTGAGTTCAGAAATTACCGTTCGTGTACTGACATGTAAAACTCTAGAAATATCTCGCACGCCACTGCCATTGAGTGTCATTTCGACAATTTGCTGTTTGATCGTCGCCGTGCGTCCGGGATAAGATGGGTTGAGGATAAACGTCCGTCTTTGACAAATTGGACTTTTACAAAGAAAGCGTTGTTTACCTTCTGCGCTTCTACCGTTTTTAACTACGGCTTCATCTTGTTGACAGTGAGGACAAACCACACGAATCAGTGCCATTGCTTCTTTCTCCACTGAGTTCCTTTGAGCTAAAACTTTCTCCCATCATTATTTTAATACATCACCATATCTAACACATTACCAGGAAAAACAATGGAAAATATATGCAAAATTTGCAGAGCTTCATCATTGACTGTTTATGCCCACACAGCGACGTGCAATGAATGCGGGGTATTGCTGTATTATCCTTACCCAAAAGATGACGAGCAGCTTGTAGCGGACGGTGAAGGCAAACAGTGGACGAAAGATAGGGTCATAGAATGGTATTCTAAATCCTCCTTTTATAACCACAGCAATTTCACTAATATGTTACGGTTTGCAATAGACGAATCCTACAAAAGTCAGGCATTAGACATCCTTGATTATGGGGGTGGGGGCGGTCAATTTGCTTTAGTTTGTAAATCCCATTTCTTAGAGAGCAATGTTTATCTTACTGATATTAGCGATCGCTCTCTACTCGAACAGTGGCAACCTTTAAATAAGCAAATATTATTTAAAGAATTTGACCAGGCTCAACAAAAATTCGATTTTATTTTTATGAATGATGTATTTGAGCATTTGAGCGATCCTTTAAAGGTTCTCAAGCAGCTTGCTGAAAAATTAAAACCCAATGGCAAAATCTTCGTAGATACCCCAAAGCAATTTTGGCTTTATCCAGCAACCAAACTACTTTCCAAACAAATATACACAAAGCTCTTGAACGGTACGGTTTCAACAGATCACCTGCAAATCTGGTCAAAGAAGTCTTTTGAGTCTGTCGTGCAGGCAAGCGGTTTAAAAATCGTTAAGTATAAAGAGGCAAGCGAATACACAATGCCAGCAGATTTCTACTTAAAGAATATGACCATCCACAACTCTTTTGTACGAGCGATGGGTAAAATATTTTACATGAATGCAAAATGGCTAGCCAAGAATAAAATTGTCTGCCTCTTATCAAAGTAACGAGTTAATTACAAAAATCAGTTTAAGGTTGCCTAGAAAGGGATGTAGTTGATGCGATCGCAGGACAAAGAATCTGAAAGCAGAAAACTTCAAGGGAAAAATTGAAATTATTAATAGATAAAAGACTAATCCAGAATAATTATCAAATAGTGGAAATATTTATTTGATGCGTATTTTAATTTGCGTCCAGAACTATAAGCCAGCTTACTCCTTCGGTGGCTCCGTAGGTAATGCGATCGCCTTAGCTGAAGGACTAGCAAAGTTAGGTCATAGCGTTAGTGTGGTGACAAGTAGTGTAGTTGAACTTACCACACCTCCAAATAGGCGCGATCGCACAGAAACCGTTGCGGGGGTAAAGGTACATTATTTAGGCACTTGGTGGACTTTTCGCAAAACTTCTTTAAATCCATCAGTTTTTGCTTTTGCCAAAACACAACTAACTCAATTTGATGCCATTCATATTATTGGGTTGTACAATTTTTTAGGAATTGCGCTCGCAAGTTTTGCCCAGCGAGCCAATATTCCTTACAGTGTTGAACCAAGTGGAATGCTGGTTCCTGCGATCCACAGCTTGCAGTTAAAACGTATTTATCATCAATTATTTGGCACTCGTCTGTTAAAAGCTGCCCAATGTATAATCGTAACTTCCCAAATCGAGTGGGATGATGCAACTAAATTTGGTATTCCAGTTGAAAAGTTACAACTTAGACCAAATGGTGTTGATTTGAGCGAATACCAACATCTACCTCCGCCAGGAAACTTTCGGCAAAAGTGGGGATTATCCATGCAAAAACCACTTATTCTTTGGCTAGGACGGATTGAGAAGATTAAGAACCTAGAACAGCTACTTTTAGCTGTGTCTAAGTTAGGCGATCTAAAATGGCAACTAGCTATTACTGGCCCCACAGAATCAAAGATTTATTTAGAAAGCTTGCGTACTTTGTCGCAGCAACTTCACCTTAACGAGCATACTCATTTTATCCCTGCGGTCTACGGCAATGAAAAACTAGCTGCTTACGTAGATGCCGACCTTTTGGTATTAGTATCTATTTATGAAAATTGGGGTAATACCGTTCAAGAAGCCATTGCCGCCGGAGTTCCGGTTTTAGTTACTAGCACTTGTGGCGTGTCTGCGATCGTTGAGGGCAAAGGGGGATTAGTAGTAGAGCAAAACGTTGATGCCATTAGTAATGGCCTTAGAAAATTGCTAACAGATATGGAGTTGTATCGAAATTATCAAGCTCAATTGCCGGCTTTGTCTGCTAGTTTATCTTGGGATGAACCAGTAAAAAAAATGGTACAAATATTTTACTCTTGGAAATAGTTATTTAGATAAATCTAGCCGAGCCTACTTTTAATATGCAAACTAAGTCACCTGCTCAACAACGTCGCGTATTTTTAGAATCTTCAAAAGAAAACCTCACAAAAGCAATCAAGCTTTGTCTAGAACAAAGCGGAATTTTAGCTCAAATTTCTAGCATAACTAGAGTAGCAATCAAGCCTAACCTTACCTACCCTTACTATAAAGTTGGCGTAACAACTTCTCCCTTAGTTATTTATGAGACTGTCAAAATATTGCGAGAATATACCTCTCATATAGCGATCGTTGAAACCGATGGTGGTTATGGGGCTTGGGCTGCCACCGAAGCATTTAAAGGTCACGATCTGTATCGCCTCAAAGATGAATTTGGCGTTGAAGTCGTTAATTTGTGCGATGAAGAGCGAGAGATGATTGAATTTCGTTCTCGTGGAAGTAGGTTTCAACTTCCTTTACCTACCCGCTTGTTACACCAGACTGATGTTTTTATTACCATGCCAGTTCCTAAAATTCATTGCATGACTGGATTAACTCTCAGTTATAAAAATCAATGGGGCTGCATTCCAGATATTATGCGCTTGCGCCGTCACTATATTTTTGATGATGCAATTGTAGCCATCAATCAGGCACTAAAACCAATGGTGCTTGCTGATGGTACATACTTTTTAGATCGTAATGGTCCTATGGAAGGCGGCGACCCTCGCCGGATGGATTTGATCGTTGCTGCTACTGATGCTGGTGCTTTCGATCGCTATGTTTCAGAACTAATGGGCTTTCCCTGGCAGCGTGTCTCTCATCTCCGGCGGGCTGTAGCGTTGGGAGATATGCCTTCACAACTAGAAGACATAAAATTCAATGTATCCCCTACAGAAGCACGAACCCATACCTTTCATCTCCAACGGACTTTGCGTAATTTTATTTCTTTAACTGGTTTCCACAGCCGTTTTATAACCTGGTTCGGCTATGAATCTTGGTTTGGACGGGTAGTGTTGCACTATATTCTTTATAGTATTGCTGGTAAACCAGTCAAACCCCAACCCGACTCTTTAGATATCTAGCGCTCTAGTGGTGCTTCAAGTTGTTTATCGAAACTTACAAATAGCGCTTGACAATAATTTAGTTAGACAGTCAGCAAATAAATATCTTGCTTTTAAAAAGCAGAAGGCATAGTTTTTTAGGTTAGGTTAGCTATGCCTTAATCTTGGTTTTAGTTAGCTTTGTTTTTAGTCAGTTAACAATCTCTACTTTGGGCGGCGATCTAAGTAGACAAAATTTTTGGGTTGGTTTGCGAAAATTGCTTCAGCAATCAGCCTTTACCCAAATGTATTTAGGTGAATATTATCCCGGTAACGGTTTACACTACTTGCAATTGTCTTACGAAAGTAAGGCTCCAAAGATATAGGTACAATACCTAACTGTTGGCAAACCATTTTAATGTGCTGATTTCCTCATGGGGTGACGACCAAGTGGAAAGGTGGCTGTGATGGGACTTGAGGCGATTTGTGGTAAAAAAAGATCGGTCTAATTTCGAGAACAAGACCGACAAGGCAAAAATGTTACCAGAATTATATCGCAGTCATCTCAAAAACAAACTAAATCCGCGCTTGTTAATAACCATAGAAGTTTTAGTGTGGTTAATTCAAGTTCATAAACAAGTCAGAATTGAAAGGTTAGCAGCACCTTTTCCTCTGCCCATAAGATTTGAAAGTCGTCGCCACCATCTACAACGATTTTTACAGACGCCCCAATTGAGTGTTGTTCTGTTGTGGTTTCCGATCATTCAAGCAGTAATTAAGTTAAAAATCAAGCCAGGTAAACGACTTTATTTGGCGATTGATAGAACGCAGTGGAAAGACAAAAACTTATTTATGGTAGCAGCGATTTTAGAGAAGCGAGCATTTCCCATCTACTGGCAGTTTTAGGGGCAAGCGTGGAGCGAGTAATTTAGCTGAACAGCAAGCAATTCTTCGCCCAGTTATAAGGCTTTTGCAAGACTACGAAATTGTGGTTTTAGGGGATAGAGAATTTCATAGCGTTGAGCTAGGTAAGTGGCTCTGTTCCGAGAAAGTATACTTTGTTTTGCGTCAGAAGAAGGATACTTTCATCCAACGGCAAGGGCAAGATTATCAGCAGTTAACAGCATTAGAAACCACTTCTAGAATGAAAGAGTTTTTGACAGACATTAAAATTACTAAAGAAAAAGGCTTTGCTCAAGCTGCTATTGCGATTTACTGGAAAAGAAAATATCGTAGCAAACAAGAAAAAGAACCTTGGTACTTGCTCACTAACTTAAAAGATTTAGAATCATCTTTAAAAGCATATAAAATGCGGGCTGGAATTGAAGCCATGTTCTCTGCCTGTAAAACTGGAGGCTATAATCTGTCAGGTTCAGGAGCTTCAATCGAGCGGCTGACACCCCTAGTATTATTAATAGCAATAGCTTACACTTGTGCAGCAATAAAAGGAAACGCAATCCGCTCAAGCGGACAACAAAACTATGTGAGTCGTCTGCGAAAAGTGAAGAGAACGCAAACTGGCAATAGTAGTTTTTGGGTTGGTTTGTATGGCAATGTGAGTCGTCTGCGAAAAGTGAAGAGAACGCAAACTGGCAATAGTAGTTTTTGGGTTGGTTTGTATGGCAGTGTATGGATAATAGGAATAGAGTTTTTGTCCGATTGGACTGAAAAATTAATGAGCATGACTCCGAATAAACTGCCATTTTTTCAGAGGGGATTGAGGGCTATGAGCCTGATGCAGTCAGCTACCTAGCTCCGTTGTCACCCCTTCAGGCTGATTTCCCTGTCTAGTATTCCTACTTGCAATTTCTGCTTGTTCGTAATGCTGAAATACCAAAACATTACTAGAATTACTTTTTGCTAACTTCAGAAAGCTTGTTAGATCCTCTAGCCCTTTTTGTATTGTTTTTTCATTCTCCTCTAATACAAATTGGTCAGTTTCAGCCACATTTGTACTACCAGGTATTAATGGTAAATAACGAGGCAAATATCTTTCAAACCCTTCAAAGAGAGCCGAAATTGGCTTTTCAGTTGGGTGAGTATTTTTATTTAGCGGCTGGAAAGTGGGGTTGTCTGCATAATCATGACTGGAAATAACTAAAACTATAATGTCTGCATCAAAAAAACCATATTCTTGAGCGTAAGCAAGCCAATTTCCAGGCCCCCAGCTACCAGCAGAAATATTCTCAACGATCGCATTTTTGCCAGCTATTTTGATAAGCTTGTCTTTCAAGAGGCTAGTTGCTAATTTAGAGTGGTCGGTCAAATTACCACCATTGATAACAGAATCTCCAAAACCCATAATTCTCAGTTCATCGTCAGCTTTTTTTGGCTCAAAAGCTACCGATCGCATTCCATATTGATTGACAATAAAGTGATTGTTAAATCTATACACATCTTGATTGGGCTTATACATATACTCAATAGTTGAATGCACAACTGTAAGCGGCGGTGTACCCAATCCTAGAAAGTATTTAGCAAAGATTTCTCCTATAACTATAAAAAAAACAATTGCCGAAATAATCCCAACAATATATCTAACTTGTATTTCCATGACTTATTTAATTTAATCGCTTTTGTTTCCCATACTTAACTATTGGTTGTATAGAAACTTTTAGGCAATACCGATATAGAATTGCTACGGGCGAGCGTAGAAGTTGAATCATTAACATTTTTAGCTAGTTTCAAAACACAATAATATAATCATTGAACACTTACAAGCCAACGATTACCTACCGATGGGCGATCGCATTTTTGCAAGTATCCCTGAATGTAAAAAGAATGTTTATTTCCCCGGCACGTTTAAGATAAACTAATAGCGTCTTTAGTCCAGCTACTCTTAACTATCCTCTTTCCCAAAAGTCGAGTAAATACAGCTTAATGCGTCTAGATAATTACACGGTTGGCACTTATACCCCCGGCGCAACGCTCCTTCAACAAGTTCTTTGGTACTTTATTGGTTCGCCCTTATTTCGTAGTTATTGGCTGCCTTCTACTGACTTCAAAGTTTGGCTTTTGCGTCGCTTTGGCGCAAAAATTGGGCAACAAGTAACCATTAAACCCGGCGTGCAAATAAAATTTCCTTGGCGCTTGATTGTCGGTGATTACGTCTGGATTGGTGAAAACGCTTGGCTAGATAATATTGCTTCAATTACAATTGAAAGCCATGTTTGCCTATCTCAAGATGCCTATTTATGTACGGGAAATCATGACTATAGCGATCGCAATTTTAAACTTATTCCTGCCCCTATTCATTTAGAACAAGGTAGCTGGATCGCCGCGCGGGCGGTGGTGGGACCTGGCGTTACCGTAGGCGCAGGAGCGGTTTTAGCTTTGGCTAGTGTTACTGGGCGCAATCTTCAGCCTATGACTATCTATGCTGGCAACCCTGCTCAACCGCTAAAGCAACGTATAATTTAATACTTGTTTTTTTCGGCTAAACTTTAGGTGTCAGACAACGAGTATAGTGTAAACGAAACCAATTTTGATTTTAATATTGGCTTCTACTTTGTTGTAGTTTAGTACTTTACAGCTTGTTTACAAAACTTTGGAAACTATGCAGATTTTGCTGTTGGCCTTCAGCCCTAATTAGCAATAATGAGGCATACAAATGTATTTCGTGCTACCGTAGATTTTACTAATGATTAGTATCAAAAAAAAAGCTATTCTCAGTAAAATTACACTTGCCTCAGAAGAGAATGTAAGCTAAATTCCTTGTGTAATTTTTATTGTGCAGATCTACCTTTCAACTTTTGCAATTTTTTGAGTTGCAATCATTGATATGATTGTATCTTTTACTTTTTTCTGATTTTTCTATAAACAAACAATTTGCAATAATCGCGGCATAGATATAATATTTTTAGTAAAATTAGGCAAAAAAATAGTAAATAGTAGTAAACATTTGTCAGTGCATGAGAACATAATCAAAAAGATTAAGGGCTGGGAAGTTACGAATGTTAGAGAAAGATTTGTCAAAACCTGCTCCAACTAAACTAAAAATAGTAAAGCAAAAAAATGACAATAGAAAAAATAGGTCGGAAATACATAGTTATTTTAAACTATCTATTTTTACCCAATTTTATCCTCCAGACTATGCAGCTACAGGGCAACTAATTGAAGAATTAGCAATTCAATTAGGAAAGCTGGGAATCAATGTAAAAGTATTTACAGGACAACCAGGCTATGCTTTTAAGAAAGATTCTGCTCCCCTAAAAGAGCGTTTAGATAAACTGATAATTAGGCGAAGTCGCACCGCTAGATTATGGAATTCACGCATTCGCGGTAAAGCAATTAACGGAATTTTGTTTTGCGTGCGCTCGGGATTGCACTTACTCAAAGCCGCAGGTAGAGGAGATATTTTATTAATAACTACCGCCCCACCCTTTCTGCAAGTATTAGGATATCTTGCCAACCGTTGCTTTGGTACGCCTTACATATGTCTAATTTATGACCTATATCCCGATGTAGCTGTCGAACTAAAAGTTGTTTCTGCCAAAAACTGGTTAGTGCAAAGCTGGAATTGGCTAAATAAAAAAATTTGGCGACAATCTCAAGGTATTGTGGTATTGAGTTCCACTATGCAAGAACGAGTGCAAGCTAAATGCCCAGAAGTTAGAGACAAAATTTCTGTAATTCATAACTGGGCTAACCCAAATTGGATTGTTCCCCTTGCCAAAGAAGATAACTGGTTTGCTCAGAAACATGGATTAGTAGATAAATTTACTGTAATGTATTCAGGAAACATGGGTCGCTGCCATGAAATGGATACAATTATGTCCGCAGCCAAGCAACTACAACACGAGGACATTCAATTTGTGTTTATCGGCGGCGGGGCAAAACAGCAAATTTGCGTCAAACAAGTTAGCGAACTAAATTTGCCTAATTGTCGATTTTTACCCTACCAAGAAAAGCACGTTTTGCCCCATTCACTGACAGCTTGCGATTTAGCTTTAGTCAGTATTAGTGCAGGAATGGAAGGATTAGTTGCGCCTAGCAAGCTTTATGGTATCTTAGCGGCAGGTCGTCCCGTAGCAGCAATTTGCGAACCACATTCTTACTTGAAATCGCTTTTATCAGAGGCTAATTGCGGTGTAACTTTTAACAACGGAGACAGTATAGGGCTGGCAAAATTTATTCGTCACCTTGCTCAAAATCGAGAACTAGCTACTAATATGGGTACGGCAGGACGACAATATTTGGAGTCTAACTTTACACCAGAAATTATTGCTCTTGAATATTCAAAATTATTGTGTAATGCAGCGAGCGGTCAAAAACAACCTAGTAATACAGCTAAGGAGGTAAATTCTGCAATTGACCTTACCTATATTACAGAAATTCCTAAAAAAGAAGACATTGAACGCTAAACTAATGGAAATTTACAGTTGAATTACGAAAAAAAATTGTCCTTCACCGGATCGCTAATTAGTAGCTAATTTATGGAAGAGCAACAACGAACGCAGCCACAAAGCTTTGAAAAAAATGGTAAATATTCACAGCCATCGCTGCCAACTTATACAAATTCTTTACCCAATAATTCTCATCAATCTAGCGATGACTTAGATTTACGGCAGCTAGTAACAATAATTCGCCGCCGAATAGCAGTAATTGGGAGCGTGGCGATTTCTCTGGCTGCGGGTATTGGGTTTTGGACTTTTACGCAACAACCCGAACACGAAGGCACTTTTAGGCTTTTAGTTGAGCCTGTAACTACAGAAAATAATCTAGAAGGACTTACGCAAATTCCTGGTGTGAATTCTAATTTACAGCAAGAGGGTTTAGACTACAGCACGCAAATTCAGGTTTTATTAAGCCCTGAATTAATGACCCCAATTATTAACCAATTATCTCAGCGCTACCCAGACATTGAATACAAGTCAATGCTGAAGGATATGACCATTGCACGTTTTGAAAAAACAAAAATTTTAGAAGTTAGTTATCAAGATACTGACAAAGCAAAAATTCAATTTATCTTACAGCAGTTAGCTAAAGAGTATTTAAAATACAGCCTCCAAGAGCGGCAAACCAACCTGCGCCAGGGAATTCAGTTCGTGGATTCGCAGCTACCAGAACTGCAACTGCGAGTCAATAGCCTCCAAAGGCAACTGCAACAATTTAGACAACAATACAACTTTATAGATCCAGAAGTAAAAGCCCAACAACTATCTCAGCAAGTAGATAATGTTGAATTGCAACGCTTGGATACCCAAAAAGAATTAGCAGAAACCCGTTCGTTATACGCAAGCTTTCAAGCCCAATCTGGTGCAGCCCTCGCCGATAACCCAGCATTCTATGCGGCTACCAATTCTCAAGAGCGATCGGATACCGCTCAAGCCCTTAAAGAAGCGCCTGTTTATCAAAAATTAGTTGGTCAACTGCGGGATATAGAAAGCCAAATTGGAGCAGATTCTACTAGATTTCAAGATGACAGCCCAAATATAGTAGCACTGCGCCAAAAACGCGAAAACTTACTTCCAGTATTAAAGGCAGAGGCGCAAAGGGTACTAGGCAATAAATTAGTAGAGCTATCTACCAAAATTAGTGGATTAGAAGTCCGTTTGGCAGAAATTAGCGCCGCAGAAAATGAACTAAATCGCTCGGTCGAGCAGTTGCCAACTTTAGCTCGTCAGTATACAGACTTGCAAAGAGAATTAAAAGTAGCGACCGAAAGCTTGAATCGATTTTTAGAAAAACGCGAATCTTTACAGATAGAAAATGCCCAAAATGAAATACCTTGGCAAGTAATCGCCGCTCCCAAAGTAGAAAAAGAGCCGATTTCGCCAAA
The DNA here is from genome assembly GCA_019359635.1 of Chroococcus sp. CMT-3BRIN-NPC107. Lineage (GTDB taxonomy): Bacteria > Cyanobacteriota > Cyanobacteriia > Cyanobacteriales > Chroococcidiopsidaceae > Aliterella. Next base: position 53,089 of record JAHHGY010000001.1, on the reverse strand, counting down.
TATTAAACGCAATTTAGTGTTAGGTGCGATCGCTGGAATTATGGCAGGAATAGCGGCGGCGTTACTTGCAGAAAGGCTAGATAACGTTTTCCACACTCCTGAAGACCTGAGAGACTTAACAAAATTGCCCCTACTCGGGATAGTTCCTTTTAACAAAGGTCTCAAGCAACTAGCACCCCTAGCTCAAGCCAAGGTGGAGAAGAAAGCAGAAGGTTATAAATTGGTGTTGCCTAGTATGAGCAACACCCAAAATGAAACGTATTTTCCTTTTGTGGAGGCTTTTCGTTCTCTGCATACCAATATCAACTTCTTGGGTTCGGATACGCCAATAAATTCTTTGGTGGTTAGTTCCGCTCAAAAAGGCGATGGTAAATCTACCGTATCGGTACAACTAGCCCAAGCCGCCGCCGCCATGGGGCAACGAGTGCTATTAGTAGATGCTGACTTGCGTTTACCTCAAGTTCATACTCGGTTAGGACTATCCAACGAACAGGGACTGAGCAACATTATTTCTAGCAACTTACCTGTATACGAGGCAATTCAGCGATCGCCTTTATGGGATAACTTATTTGTGATCGCCTCTGGTCAAATTCCCCCGGACCCGATTAAATTGCTCTCCTCTAAGAAGATGCAGAATATTATGGTGCAATTGCGGACGGAATTTGATTTAGTTATCTACGACACGCCGCCAATTTTAGGACTTGCCGACAGCAGTATAGTAGCAACTCATACCGCCGGAATTGTCTTAGTAGTCAGAATGGGTAAAACTGACCGGACTGTTGTCAGACAAGCGTTAGATGGGTTAAAACTTTCTCGCGCTAATGTCTTGGGACTGGTAGTTAATGGTGTGAAAAAACATAGTGGTAATGCGTACAATTACTACTATTACAAAGCACATACTCCCAGCGTTAACTCATGAACCATTAAATAAAGTGAAATATCAAACCGCTCCACGTCCTTTGCTATTAATGGCATCGGCTTTAAGTATGGTAGGCAGTATGGCCCTCGAAGTATCTGCCGTGCCTGTTAGCGATACCTGGCAACAACTAATTAGTAGCAGTCTGCCCTCTGGCTGGACGATGCGCCTACCCTCTCCTGATTGGTTCGCGACTCATGTAGGTCAGCCCGATCGCAGGTATATCCAAGTTACGCCCGCAGAGCAGTCTGTGACTGTAGATATATTTAACTGCTCCGAGCAAATCAAAACTTGCATGGTAGGCAGTATAACTGCAAGCGATCGTCAATTAGTTACGGCTACAAACCAGTTAAAAGAGTATCAAGCATCAGCCACACCTATTGCTCTGGGTAAAAAATTGCGAGGTTATCTGTTAACCAGTCGCGAACTTTCATCAATAATGTGGGAGCAACAAGGGCAAGTTTACACGGTCAAACAGCAAGCATCGCCGCAAAACTTAATCGCAATGGCAAGAGCGATCGCCAATGCTAGAACGATTTCCAGTACGCAGGTCGTACCTGCCACCGCCAGCCAGGAGCTAAAAGTAGCACCTCTGCTATTGACCCAATCGACACCGCCACCCCAAAAAAAGTCGCCTTTAGAAACTCGTCACCCAGTATTGACCACCGCCGAACAACTACGTCAAGGCGAGATTTTAGTTAATTTCCGTTACCGCCAATCTTTCCCCGAAGGCAGTGCCGCCGAAACTGGTTTAACAGGTCAGCCGACCATCGGCATTACTTGGGGCGTAACCGATAACTTAGAATTAACTTTTGATGCTCAAACTGTAGATAATTCAGGGCCCGGTCGGCAAGGAAATTTTGATGTCCAAAGAATCAACTCTGATGGTAGTAGCCCTAACTTTTTTCAAGAAATTACTTTTCAAGGCAAGCAAAGAATCTGGGAAAGCCCATCGGGGAACCAAGCCATTAGCGGCGTAGTTGCCGTTTCAACCGGGTTACAAGGACGACCCTACCGATTTACCGATGCTAACACTGGAATTATTGCCGACCAAGGCAGAAATAGCGGACTTGTTACTTCTCTAGAACTACCTTATACAATTTCTTCAGGCGATCGCGCTCAGTTCACCCTATCTCCAAAAATTGCTTTTTTGCCTGACAGCCACGCTCTTTATTTTAGAACGCCACCAACCGCCGATTCTGAATCTTTTGGCACAGTTTTTGGTGTAGCTGCAGGTGTTACTTATCGAGTTTTACCCCGGCTTTTACTCTGGGGCGATGCTTTTGTACCTTTTACAGGCAATAACTCTATTAATCGCGAAACTGGACTCCCGGCTCGTACTGTTGCTTTTAATGCAGGCTTGCGCTACCTAGTCAATCCTCGGTTGGCAACGGATGTATTTGTATCCAACTCTTTAGGCAATACTGGAGCAATGTCGGTAATCAGCGATCGCGCTTATACTTCTTTGGGTTTGGGTGTAACGTTTTTACCAGGAGTTACGGGCGCTAATCGCAGCTACGCCCAAAGCTACGGTACTACCCAAGAGCCACCACCTAGCAGCCAAGCTGGATTTGCCTCTTTAGATGGTGGTACGGTAGCCAGTGGTCAAGCAGTTCTCAATCTCGCAGGTGGAAGTCAAGGTTTATTAACTTCTTTGCGCTATGGAATTTTAGACGACCTAGAATTTGGGATCTTTCTTGACTACGTTTCTGGCATCGTAGACGAATCAGAATTTGGATTTAGCGGCAAAATTAGATTTCTCCATCAAGCCGATGGCGATCCGTTTACTTTAAGCGGTGTCGCCACCTTAGCACGCTCTAACAACGTGCTAATCAACCTCATTAATGACAATCGCAATGAATTTGAGCAAAGAGATTTAGACAAAGGTGGATTTGCTTTTAGTAATGAAGGAGAAGGGGAGTTATTTATTATTACTCTTTCTGCACCCCTCTATTATCAATTTACAAGCGGTAGTGCTGTTTGGTTAACTCCTACATTGGGATTTATTCAACGTAATGGTCTGCAAATTGCTGGGTTCAACTTAGGCGGCTCTTTAGCGATTGGTAGCAATTTAGAGGCGATCGCGGAAGCAGGAGTCAACTTTACCAGCGATGGTAATGCTTTTACTGGCGACACTCTAGAAAATGCTATTCCTTGGACTGTAGGCTTGCGCTGGCAACCATCAACTTTATTTGGGGTTTCTGAAAATACTCCCCAACTAGAAGCTTATCTAACTAACCGCGTTGGTTCATCACCTTTTGAAACCTTGCGAGTTCGGGCAGATAACGATTTGGCTATTGGTGTAGGTTTATTGTTACCAATTCAGTTTTAAAATGAGTCGCGCTCCTTGGACACCACTTCATGCCCAATTGCACCGTACTTTGAGATTACGCCATCTTTTGCCTAAAGATCGGCATTTACTAATTGCCGTTTCTGGAGGTCAAGATTCTTTATGCTTGATTAAACTTTTAATAGACTTGCAACCGAAATGGAACTGGAAGCTGGCGATCGCTCACTGCAATCATCGCCTCCGCACCGATTCTCAGGCTAATGCCCTCCATGTCAAAAATCTAGCTAACTCCTGGTCAATCCCTTATTACGGCGCTACTACTGACCGTTCTTTGCCAAGCGAAGCCGCCGCTCGCCAATGGCGTTACAAAGCTCTTAGTAAAATCGCCATAGCCCATGACTACCAATACATTGTTACTGGTCATACTAGCAGCGATCGCGCCGAAACTTTACTCTACAACTTGATTCGCGGTAGTGGAGCCGATGGGTTACAAGCCCTAACTTGGCAGCGTCAGCTTAACTGTGAGTTACAACTAATTCGTCCTCTACTTCAAATTCAAAGAGCCGCCACTGCTCAATTTTGTCAAGCTATGCAGTTGCCAGTTTGGGAAGATAGCACAAATCTTGACTTGAAATACGCCCGAAATCGGATTCGTCACGAATTATTGCCCTATTTGCATACCTTTAACCCCCAAGTAGAAATAGCCCTAGCTCAAACTGCCGAACTATTACATTGCGAAGTAGAGTATTTAGAGCTTGCCTCTCACCAACTGTACGCCCAAGCTCGTCATCCCACTGAACCGCTAAAACTAAATTGCCAAGTATTGCAAGCTTCACCCTTAGCCTTGCAACGTCGAGTTTTGCGCCAACTGCTTCAGCAAGCCCTCGATCGCAGTCCTAACTTCGAGGGAATTGAGAAACTAATTGCCCTAATTTCTGCCCCTAATAAAACCCAAACCGATCCTTTAGCCGGCGGCGCGATCGCTAAAGTAGAAAATGGCTGGATCGTTTTAATCCTACCCTAAATTGCATTGCTCAATAATTTCTCTCGAATCTGCTCTACTTGCATTTGCTCGTCAGGAACTTGCAAGTTTTCGATATTAGCAGAAATCGCTGCTAACTTCTGCTTCAACCCATCTAAATTGTCTTGAACTGGTTGAAGCATTTCTTGATAAAGATGCACTTTACCCCAACCCTGAGCCGTTACTTCTACTTGCGATCGCAAATTTTCTGCTAATTCTTGCAACTGCTGACGAATTGATTGCTGGGCGCTAGTTTGCTGCGAGACATTCTCTTGCAATTGCTGAATATGCGCCCCCAACTGGGTAATTTCTTGTTCTAGCTTTTGCAGTTCTTTTGCTTGCTGCTGTTTGATTGCGTCTATTTGCACCAAAATTGGACTCAAATCAATTTTATAGTCCTCTTGTCTGCTAGCAGGTGTAATTCCTTGCCGTCGCCATAGCACCGACTGATGCTGATTTAAAAATTGTTTGCGCTCTTGCAAGTTTTGACGCTGACCGACTAAAGTTTGATTCAAAAATTCATAAGTATCCCGCTCGTCGGCTAATTCAGTTTCTAGCCTAGATAAGTCACTATCCCTTGTTTGGCTCAACTTTCCTTGTAACTCGTCAATATTTTGCTGCAAAAAGCTGAGTTCTTCTTCTTGATCGTTGACAAACCGAGAAGCCCCTGCCAAATCTCGTTGCAAATCTTGAATTACTTGCTGTAGCTGGTCTAACGACATATTTTCTAGCGCGTCCAAATCCACACTTTGAGCGCTATCAAGATGAGCCAGATCCACTAAGCGATGCAACTGGTGATAAATTTCTTCTTGCTTGCGTAACTTAATACCGAGAATTTGCGCGTCTTCTTGCTTGGTGTTGAGCGTAGACTTGTGTACCTGCAATTCTATTAAAACCGCGTCTAAAGACTTTTGTTTTACATCCCACTGGGTTTGACGGCTAGTCAACATAGCCTTGAGGTTATCTACTTCTCCCTGCTGACCTTCGGCGTTAGCCCGTTGCTGCTCAAATTGCTGCCAGTGGTAGTTCAAGATATTTTGCTGCTCGTTGACGATTTCTGTAGAACCAATTAGCTGTTCTTTTAAGGCGGCTTTTGGTTCCACACTACGTGCTAGGAGATCGAGCATTTGTTGCAATTGCTGCTTAGTGCCGTCATCTAGCATTGTGCCTTGCTGTTCCTCTAAGCGGCGCTGTTCGCCCCGCAAGTGTTCCCAAGCACCTTCTAATTCAGTCTGACTGCGCTCAACTTCCGCTTGCAGTTGTTCTACGTTGGTTTGCGCCGTTGCAAATGCTTGTTTTTGCACTTCTAAATGCGCAAAGTCATCTTCTATATGCTGTAGCTGATCTAGCCGCCCCTCTAACTCCATATTGCGGCGGTTTAATTCTTCACTTTGGTAAGTTAAAGACTGCTTCCACTGCTCGATTTCTTCTTCCTGAGCTTTCGCTTTTTCCATCTGGCGAGAAAAACTTTGCAGTATTCCTACCAAAGGTCGACCAGCCTCGCGGATTTGCTGGGCTTGTCTATTAGCATTTAAGTCAGCTAATACTAATACCCCAACATTAAAATTGTTAGCTTCCTCGGCTGCGATCGCTTCCTCTCCCTGCACCGCCGCCCAGCTTTGATCTGGTCGTTGATAAGCAAGCAACTTTAGCTCCACCTTCGCGGCTCCCATAAATCCAGTCTTACTTTTTTGCTTTTGTACTTCTGCTAAATACAGCACGCCGATCGCCCTCTTAAATATACCTGATGCCCGATCTTGGGTTCAAACCTTACTTGAGAAAAATTTTTTATTCTGTTTGCATTAAACTTAGTTAAAAAGCAAGACAAAGAAGTTTTCTCCTTTTATTTTGGCTGGCAAACTACTAAGCGCAAAATTATATTGCTTTTATTTTGGACTGACTGAGCCAGGATTGCTACTAAATAAACTCTATAACTACTAATTGCCAACTATTTGTTACATATTACCACTCAAACTTGAGTAACATAATTAAACCTCCGTCGGGTCAAATTGCTGCCCATCAAATAACGATCGCTTTTTACCCTTGTTTTGCCACCAAAGCCAAACTCTTTTTAACTTTTTGCCCCTACCTTTTGGATAAATTTTTACTTCTATATAAACATTTTTATTAACCTTGGGCAAAATTAACTCAGACAATAACACCAATTGAAATAATGGGAGCGATTAGTTAAATGCAAGGCAACCTTAATGAAATTGATATCCGCAGTATCCTCCAGTTGATTGAGATAGGTCAGCGAACTGGCGAACTGCTTGTGGAAGCCTATGGCGATCGCGTAACTCCTAATCGAGAGATCGATCCAAGCCTAGGATTACACAGTTCTTCATCTTTGCCAACTCGTTCTTGGTTTGTCTTTTTCCTCAACGGGCAAATTATCTACGCCACTGATAGCAGCACCAACTTATTTCGCCTGCGTGACTACCTCCGCCGTTATCAAGTCGCTTCTGTCCTTGACAATTTACAAGTTTCCGGCGAGGGAACCTACAATATTCCTGAATATACCTACCTGTGGGGGCTACTAGAACATAACTTCCTAACTCCAAGTCAAGGACGCAAAGTTATTCACAGTATTATTCATGAAACGCTATTTGACTTGCTCAGTTTACATCAAGGTACGTTTATTTTTGAAAACGCTCCTGCCTTAGTACCGCAATTAACTACTTTAAAAATTAGCTCGACCGTCATAAAAATTATGCAGCAAATGCAACAATGGAAACAAGTACATCCCCACATTACTTCCTGCGCCCAGTGTCCAATCGTTACAGACAAGCTACAGTTGCATCAATATTTGCCCGCCTCTACTATCAACCACTTAGAGCATTGGGCTGACGGCAAAACTTCTCTGCGCCAATTAGCCCGCTATCTCAATCGAGAGCTAGTAACCGTTGCTAGAGCAATTTATCCTTTTATTCAAAAAGGTTGGGTACAGTTGATTTCTCCCACCGTCAGTAGCACCGCTTTCAGTACCGATTTCTCGCAATTATTTTCTCTACCAAAACCTTTTAAGATTGCTTGTATTGCTGAATCTCTAGCGAATTCTCAAGTTCTCAAGTCTATTTTGAGCCAGCACCACCAAAAAATAGAAGCGATCTTTCTCGACGATCGAAGTACGGTTCTTAACGTGCTATTTCAAATCAAGCCAGATTTAATTTTCTGTGACTTGGCACTGTCGTCTCCACTAGATGGCTACGAGTTTTGTGCTATGCTCCGACGTTCTAGTGTTTTTCGCTCTACGCCAATTATCTTACTTAGTAGCAAAGACCTTTTTATCGAACGAATCAAAGCCCGAATGCTTGGAGCTACAGATTATTTGATTGCCCCAATTATCGAGCAACAATTATTAGTATTAATAGAAAAATATTTAAACTTCCGTACTATCATTGATTCCCCAACACTTGTTAAATAAATTACTCCCACAATAATTCTCTAAACCCAGCTATTGTCTACGTACATTCACCGATACAAAAGCCTACTTCAATCTATTTCAAGTGAGTTCTCAGTGAATTTTCGCTTGGAACCATAGCATGGGTAGCGTTAAGTTTGTTTTGTAGTTTGGTTAGGAACGTTAGTTTAAATTTCTACCGGAGTTGCGGATTCAGCTTAGGGACAGAATATTTAACTTATAGTTTTTTAACTTTTCTAAAATCCTTTATTAATACGCTAGGTGCATTGTTACTTGAAAGTACGATGAAATAAAAATCTATATAAAAATTAGCTGGCACAATTTCATTGTTACTATTTAATCAAAAAGTATCCATTCTAGTCGGCTACTTAAATGATTAAACGTTATTTACGATAAGTTATGGTAGTTCGTTCTCAATTGGGAACGTTTGACCCAAAAAGCAAATTAGCAGTTATGAGTACAGTTTTAGTTGTAGAAGATAGTATTACTCAAAGGGAGATGATTACCGATCTCCTCAAAGGTAGCGGCTTAGTAGTAGCGATCGCCACTGATGGTATGGAAGCTTTGGAACAAATCCAAAGTTTTCGTCCAGATATAGTAGTTCTCGATATTGTCATGCCCAGAATGAATGGCTACGAGGTTTGCCGTCGCCTAAAAACCGACCCCAAAACCCAAGGCGTACCCGTGGTAATGTGTTCCTCCAAAGGCGAAGAATTCGATCGCTACTGGGGGATGAAGCAAGGCGCGGATGCTTATATCGTCAAACCGTTTCAACCAAAAGAATTGGTAGGAACCGTCAAACAACTACTCCGAGGTTAAAAACGAGGTGGCATGATGGAAACTAATTCCTTAACCAGTAGCAGCCCAAAGCAACATTTAACTGAGTTTCAAGACTTAGAAAACAAAGAAGGCGAACTATACCTGCGTTTTTACGTAGCTTCCGAGCGAGAATTTGCCTTACCCGCAACGGTAGTTCGCGAAGTAATTGCCGCGCCTTTAGATCGAATAACACCCATTCCTAACGCACCTTATGCACTTTTAGGGACATTAAACTTGCGTGGTAGAGTAATTTGGGTCGCCGACCTCAGCTACTTTCTGGGCGAGCCAAATGCTTTAAATACCGAACGAGCGGAGATTTCTGTAATCGCCGTTGAAGAACAAGACATTATGGTGGGGTTGGCCGTCGATCGCATCATCGGCATGGAATGGCTAAATGTAGAAGAAATACAACAAAAAAATATTCCAGACAGTACAGCAAAATCCTTCTTGCGGGGTGAGTGGATGCTAGACGAGCTTACCAACAAAAGCCTGCAACTGCTGGATCAAAGAGCAATCGTACAAAGTGAGCTATGGCTAGCATGAAATCTCAGCAAGCAGAGGGGCAAATGACATCAAGCAACGATCGCGAACAAGAATACCAAGCAGCGCAAAAAGCCTACATTCAAGGCAACTATTCAGAAGCGGCAACCCTAGTTGACCAACTGGTAGAGCATTTTCCCACCGACCCCAGCAGCCGTTTATTGCGGGGTCATATTTACTGCATTTTAGAGCAGTACAACGTCGCCAAAGCCCAATACCAAGAAGTCCTGCACTTAACAACCGACCGAGACTTGATTGATTGCGCTAGTAGTGGGCTTGAAGCTGTCCATCAATACGAAGCACAAGAAACGTCATCAAATCTATCAGGGTTACAGGAACCAGAATTAGAAAACACATTTTTGATTACAGAGGTACAAAATTCAGTACCCTTAGCCCCAGACTCTACTAATCCTAGCTTTGATGGCAACAACCATTTTTTAGAGCAGCCTTTTGGTGATGATTTTGAAAACTCCAATTTAGCTAGTAATGAGTTGCAAACTTCGGCTAACCCCTTTGCTTGGGATCGATCTTTTGAAGAAGGAGAAAGTGAAAAACCCTCGATCTCCAATTCTATAGAGGAGCCTTTTAGTATCAATGCGGAGGATAATTTTCTAGAGTTGCCACCCATTGATAGCAGTGAAGACCAAACTTTTTTAACTGCTGGCAAGCCTCAAGATACCTTGTCCCAAGAATTTGCCTTCGAGCAGTTTCATCTGCTCGATCCCCAAGCAATGGAAAATATTACTGATAGTGACGAACAAATCTCTTTAGAACCTGGTTTTGGGCAAAATGGGTTTTTAAGTCAAAACGGCTCCCATACAGCACTACAAGCTGACGAACTTGCTATTAGCGAGGAAGCTGAAGCTACTGACTACTTCGACAATGCCAACTTGTACCATCAACCCGACTTTAGAGATTTGCATAGCTCCGCCAATGCTAGGGAAGACATGGATACTTACGACCCATCGTTGGATTCATCTTCTTTAGAAGATATGTCGGGACCGCTTTTACTCTCGGATGATGATGAATCAAGCAGTGGTTTTTTCTTGCCCGAAACGATAAATCAAGAAGAAGGGGAAGTATTTAGCATCAATAATAGCTCGCCTTCCTCAAGTTCGAGCTACCAACAAGACACTCCAGCTATTGCCAGCCCCAATAATAGTAGCAAAGATAGCTTATTAAATCTTTGGGACAGCGCTAATTTAGAAAAAAACCCATTCTTAAAGGCTGTCAGTGTAGGATTTGTCTCTACTTTGGTAGTTGCTGCTGTTGCCTTGGGTGGGCAACTACTATCTCCAGTCAATAGCCGCGCTGCTGTACGTAATAGTGGTTTAGCCATGGCTGCCGCCGCCGGACTTGCAGGTTTTGCGATGACTAAAGTTATGGAAGGTAAATCGGCAAAATACCGCAGCCAGACGATGGCAGACTTAAAAGCTCAATTTGAAGTTCTGCGGGCAGGCAACTTTACTGCTCAAGCCACCGTTTATTCTCAAGATGAGTTTGGTCTACTTGCCACCGATTTTAACCAAATGGTCAAAGGACTATCAGAAACCACTGGTGAAGCGCAACGCAAAGCTCAAGAACAAGAACAAGCTAAAGAGGAATTGCAACGCCAAGTAATTCGTTTATTGGATGATGTCGAAGGAGCCGCTCGCGGAGATTTGACCGTCCAAGCCGAGGTTAGTGCAGACGTTCTAGGAGCCGTAGCCGACTCCTTTAACTTGACAATTCACAATCTCCGCGAAATTATTCAACAGGTAAAAACCGCCGCCCAGCAAGTAAATAAAGGTGCAACAGATAGCGAATCTTTTGCCCGCGATTTATCTTCTGATGCCTTACGCCAAGCCGAACAATTAGCCGTCACTTTAAATTCCGTGCAAGTGCTAACTGATGCGATTCAACGAGTAGCCGAAAGCGCTAAAGAAGCAGAAACTGTTGCTCGTTCCGCCTCCGCTACAGCCCTTAAAGGCGGTGAAGCGGTAGATCGGACAGTAGAGGGGATTATGGAGATCCGACAAACTGTAGCAGAAACAACGCGCAAAGTAAAAAGACTAGCAGAATCATCCCAAGAAATATCAAAAATTGTTGCTTTGATTTCACAAATTGCCTCTAGAACCAATTTGCTTGCTCTTAATGCCAGTATTGAAGCGGCAAGAGCCGGAGAAGCTGGACGAGGTTTTGCGATCGTAGCTGATGAAGTCCGCCAATTAGCCGATCGCGTTGCCAAGGCACTTAAAGAAATCGAACAAATCGTCAGGCAAATCCAAAACGAAACTGGTTCAGTTATGACCGCGATGGAAGAAGGCACTCAACAAGTTATTCAAGGTACAAACTTAGCAGAACAAGCCAAAAAGTCTCTCGATGATATCGTTCAAGTATCCAATCGAATTGATACTTTGGTGCGGTCAATTACAGCAGATACCGTGCAGCAAACCGAAACTTCTCGTCAAGTGGCTTCCGTCGTGCAATCGGTAGAATTAACGGCTCAAGCAACATCTCAAGAAGCGCAGCGCGTTTCCGGTTCCTTGCAAAGTTTGGCAGGAGTAGCTGGTGACTTGCTTACCTCGGTGGATCGCTTCCGGGTGTAACCCTTACATAGTTGAAGTTTTGACGCTTTTAAAAAAACTTCATTTGCCCAAAACTATTTTTGTCTCCCGTACTAAAACCCTACAAATCCAACAATTGCTATGCTGCCAGAACAACAACAGCGTATTTTGGGCTACTTCATTGAAGAAGCTAAAGACCACCTAGTTACTATTGAGCAAGGATTGCTTAACCTGCAAGCCACGCTTCAAGACTCGGAAATGGTCAACGACTTGTTTCGAGCCGCTCACTCGGTCAAAGGTGGAGCCGCTATGCTCGGAATTAGTAGCATTCTGCGGATATCCCACCGTTTGGAAGACTTTTTTAAAGTCTTGAAAGAATCTCACTTTTTTCGAGTCGATCGCCAATTAGAATCAATGCTATTGCAGGTGTTCGATACCCTGCGCGCCTCGGTGGAGCATTTAGAACGCGCTACTTTGAGCGACGAAATTGCCAGCGCTTTGATGGTGAAAATAGAGCCAGTTTTTACCGAAATAGAGCGACATTTAGCAGAGGGCGATCGCGCGGCGGCGAATACTGATGATGTAGAGCAGCCTTTAGTATCAGCTTTTCAAAACGATGTTCCTCTACAACTGCGGCAGATGTTGGAGCTATTTAAGCAACCGCAGTCCGAAGCTTCTAGCCAACAACTCCAGCAATATTGTCAGCAATTAATTAATTTAGGCGAGCAATTTAACTTACCAGATTGGAGCAAGCTTTGCCAAATTGTTGCCAGTGCGATCGCAAACCCTGATAATACCTATCGCACTCTAGCGCCGATTGCGATCAAACAACTCAAACAAGCCCAAGAATTAGTTGCTACTTTCCGCGCTACAGAAATAGTCATTAGCGAACAATGGCAATCTTTTGTCCCCGCTCCATTGGGGAATACTTATGGTGAAGCGATTTCTGACGATTGCAATGATTTGTTTGAGTTTGAACTCCAAGAGCAAGAAACTACTAATTTATTCGAGCTAGAAACAAATACCGAGCTAACCTCAGATTACCTGAATACGGAAGCTCGCAGCGAAATGTTGGCTCTCGACAACTTGTTTGCCGAAACTCAAACTACTATTCAAGACTTTTCCAACGCCCAATTTAACTTCACCGATTTGTTTGAAGATGAAACCACAAGCCAAAACGGCGATGAAAATAGCGATAACTTTTGGGACGATGAAGTATTTGCCACCGACGAATTGGCAGCAAATCTATTTGTTGCCGAAGATGACTTACAAACAGTCGCGGCGGCCGATAGTCAAGCTCAATTTGCTTACAATCACGAGTTAGAAAATCCTGAAACCTTTGCAGAAGATAAATTTGACGATCTAGACAAGCTGCTAGAACAACCTTTAAATTTAGGCGTGCCGACGATTCTGCAAGATTCGCCAACAGATAGCGCTGCAAGTATTTCCCCAGTGTTAGACGCATCGGAACCAAGTTCTGCGGTTAATCCAAAACGAGCAGTATTTGAACAAATGATGCGCGTGCCAGTCAAGCACTTAGATAATATCAGCAACCTAGTTGGCGAACTGGTCGTTTATCGCAATAGCCTAGAACAAGACCAACAAAGGCTGAGACAATTTTTAGATAACCTACTAAATAAAGTTCAACAACTGAGCGAAGTAGGTTTCAAGATGCAGGAATTGTACGAACGCAGTCTATTGCAAAGTTCCCTGAGCAATCGCAAAAAAGAAGCAACTCCAGCGAGCGTCTCAGATAACAACAACCCTCACTCTACAGGTTTCGATTTTGATGCGTTAGAAATGGATCGCTTCACTGGCTTCCATACCCTTACACAACAAATGATTGAGTTAATCGTTAGGGTGCGCGAATCTTCCTCAGACATCGAATTTGTTACCGACGAAACCGACCAGGTAGCTCGTCAGTTCCGCCAAGTCACAACTCAATTGCAAGAAGGTGTAACGCAATCGCGCATGGTAACATTTGCCGAGATTGCTAGTCGATTACCGCGCGCGGTTAGAGATATTTCCTATAAGTGCGGTAAGCAAGCTGAATTAGTCATCAACGGTCAAAACACCTTAATTGACAAGGTGCTGTTAGAGCAGCTTTACGACCCCATGACTCACTTGGTTAATAATGCCATCGCTCATGGAATTGAAACCCCAGAGGTACGAGCAAGTAAAGGCAAACCACCCATAGGTAAAATAACTGTTGAGGCATTCTACCAAGGAAATCAAACCGTTATTTCCATTACTGATGATGGTGCGGGGATTGATACTGACAAAGTTTTAGCTAAAGCCATCCAAAAAGGGATGATTTCTTCAGAAAAAGCTCAAACTATGCCTCGTACAGATATTTATAATCTGCTCTTTCAGCCTGGTTTTAGTATCAAAGATACCGTTGATGAATTTGCTGGACGCGGCATTGGTATGGATGTTGTGCAAACCAGCTTAAGGGGGATGCGCGGCTCGATTAGCACTGATTCTACTCTAGGACAAGGAACTACTTTTACTATTCGATTGCCGCTAACTCTTAGTATTTGTAAAGCACTGTACTGCTTAAGCGATAAAGCTCGTATTGCCTTCCCAATGGATGGTGTGGAGCAAATGATCGAGCTTCCAGTTAAAGATGTAGTTACAAACGATGAAGGACAAACTTGTTTTCTTTGGCGGGAAAACTCTTTATTACCATTTAGACACCTCAAAGAACTTTTGACCTACAATCGTCACCTCAGTCGTGGCAGTATCTACGGTAGCGGTCGCTCGGAAGACACAATTTCCCTAATTGTTCTGCGTAGTGGTAGCTCCTTTATAGCGGTGCAAGTTGACCAAGTGTTGGGAGAGCAAGAAATTGTGATTAAGCAGTTTGAAGCTCCCGCACCAAAACCTCTAGGAGTTTCTGGAGCTACAGTTATGGGAGATGGGCGAATTATGCCCATTGCTGACGTACTAGAATTAATGGCACTAGCTACAGGAAAGCTAGTGCGATCGCCGATTAGTTTGTCAGAGTCTATGGGTGGCAGAATTCCTCTTAGGCCTGCGTTGAAAACTGAACCAATGGTATTGATTGTCGATGATTCGATTACCGTTCGAGAACTGCTGTCAATTACCTTTAATAACGCTGGCTACCGCACCGAACAAGCTCGCGATGGTCAAGAAGCTTGGGATAAATTAAATGATGGGCTACCTTGCGATATCGTCTTTTGCGATATCGAGATGCCAAGAATGGATGGATTAGAATTATTATCGCGCATTCATGAAAGCCCGAATTTTCAGAATTTACCCATTGCCATGCTAACTTCTCGCGGTTCCGATCGCCATCGTCAAATGGCAGTTCAATTAGGTGCAAGCGGTTACTTTATTAAGCCTTATCTTGAGGAAGCTTTATTAGATGCTGCCCAAAGAATGCTGAAGGGTGAAGTATTAGTTAATACTCCTAGTAATGCCTAACTATATAATGCGATCGCCTAAAGATTTATAAATCGACGGTCAGGCGATTGCACTTAAATCAAGCAAGTGCCATAATCAATTCACTTACTAAAGTTATTTAACTGCTGAAAACTAATTTTATGTCCTTCACGCCTAAAGTAAAACGAGTAGAAATTGACGAGCAGCAACAGTTAAAACAAGCTGTAAACTTACTCAAAGAAAAACGTTTTGATGAAGCTCTAATTCAATTTACTTCTATAGTCCAAGCTCATCCAGCTTCAAAAAAAGCTAATTTGGGTGCAGCTATTGCTCATTTTCGACAACGGCAGTACGACCAAGCTATAAGCTATTTTGAAACGGCAATTCGCCTCGATCCTTTATCTGCTCAAGCTCCGCTTGGACTTGGAAAAATCTATCTCCGGCAAGGTAATTTAGAGAAAGCTACAGAAAAGTTACTTGAGGCTATTAACCTAGCACCAAAACTTTCTCAAGCCTATGTAGTTTTGGGACGAGTATTTGTTAAACAAAAGCAGTATCCAGAAGCCATCCAACAGTTAAGAAAAGCCTTGCTTTTAGATCCGCGCATTGTTCCCGCTCGTTTAAACTTAGCTCAAGCTTATATCAAACAAAACTCTTTACCATCGGCAATTGCAGAACTTAAAACTGCCATAACTATTGCTCCGCAAAATTGGCTTAGTTACTTGCAGTTAGGTCGAGTATATTTGCAGCAACAAGAACAAGAGTTAGCAGAAACTACCTTACTAACAGCTACAGACTTGCGTGGTGAGACTTCATCTTTTGCTTTACTACAGTTGACAAAAGCTCTAATAGATGCAAGTTTATTAACTCAAGCAAATGAAATTTTGATAACTATACCCAAAAATCCACAATCAGCACCAATAATTCATAAACTTTGGGGTGACTTATACCATTGTCAAGGTTTGTTTAAGGAAGCCACAGAAGAATATCGGGCGGCCAGCGTTCTTGCTTCTCAATCAGATACTTCTCTTGACGAACTAGATAATTTAGACAATCTAAACGATTCTTCCCTTGAAGACTGGGCCGATTTAGCAGATAGTTACAAAGAATCTGCAAATACGTTAATCTCTCAACGAGCAAGTCGGCGACTAGGTGGGCAAGCTGCGGGAAAAAATAATTAGGTCATGGGTCAATTTCCTAGTTTCTTGTGCTATTTTCTCTTTAAGTAATTTATTTAAAAATTGAATTATGACGAATCATCTCGTGTACGTCATTATGGATAGCTGCCGCTATGATAGCTACAATGCCGCAGCTACTCCAAATATGGATAAGTTGGGTATGGCTGAACGCCGCTATAGTTATGCTTCTTGGACTTCCCCATCCCATTACGCCTTATTAATGGGGATGATTCCCCACACTAACCCAAAAGGTGTTTTTGCTTCAGAAGTTTACAAGCAAGAATTTGTCAAATGGGTAGATAGATTGGGTATATCAGACTTGTCTTTTAAAACCTTTGTACCTTACCTATCTTTACCCAAAGTTCTCCAAGACTTGGGCTATCAAACAATTGCTAGAGTCTCTATGCCCGTTCTCAATCAATTTACGGCAATTAATCGGTATTTTGACGATTATGCTTTGATGCCTAATCACAATGATTTTGCCTCCATGGTGCGCGATGTAGAATTTCCCGATGACGAATTGCGGTTTTATTTTTTTAATCTCGGCGAAACTCACTACCCCTATATGCTTAATGGCGATGATATGCCGCGCATTTCTGGAGTACACGGGGTATTCAAGCAAATGGATGAGCTATTGCTGACTCAAGCAAGTTCTCAAGAAAGCAAATTTTTTGACTTGGCAGAAATGCAGCGCTTGCACAAACAACAAATTAATTGCGTTGAATATATTGACGATTTGATGGGCGAACTGTTTGCCAAATGCCCTGCTAATACTCACATAATTGTTACGGCAGATCATGGAGAGTTATTTGGAGAGGATGATTATTTTGGGCATGGTCCAATTATGCATGAAAAATGTTTTGAGGTTCCTTTTTTAGAAGGGTTATGCCCAGCGATTTAACTATTGATTATTCTTAGGAACTTAATAACACTAAGCTTCGTCAATAACTTGTTGGTTGGATATAATAAAAAACTGTTTTAACTTAAATAAATTTTCATCTATAAACTTGCGGTCAAGCAAACGCAACTTGGTTATAACAATATCTTTGACAAAAAAAGTTTTATTAGATAAAACAGAGAATATTTAACAGTAATCAAGATCAAAAACCTATCTACTTGGATAGTTAAGTTTTGTTAGCATTAAAATTTTGAGAAATTGGCGATCGCAATAGATTGCTAAATTTAGCATTAAATTAAAATGCGAAGTAAGCATTTACCTAAAAGCTAATGATTCGTTATTCCCTAAAAAAAACAAACAAATATGAAATTTACCTGTTTTTCGCTCAATCCAATTGGACTTGCTCATTGTGGTAATGCGATTTCTACAAACAGAGTTGGTGGAGTAGGTATATTAGATCGAGAGTTTTGCCTTGATAACGAACTAGATTTAGCCCAAGAAAACTTAGACAAATTGTTAGAGTTATCTAGCTCGTCTGGTGGCGTAGGATTGCGCTTAAAAGCCGAGCAGATAAATACCAGCAAGGCACTACTAGCAAAAATTAGCCTGTTCCCCCACTGGTTAATAGTTAGCGGGGAAAATTTAGAATTTCTACAGTTTTTACCCGTAAATCCCTTACGTCAATTATTGATAGAAATTGTTGATATTCGTCAGCTTGAAGCTATAGAAACTTACTCTAAAACCATAGAAATTACGGGATTGGTAGCACGGGGAAATGAAAGTGGCGGCTGGGTAAGCGAAGACTCGGCATTTATTCTCGCCCAGAAATTACTAGCCGAACAATCATTGCCAGTAATTGTCCAAGGTGGTATTGGGGTACATACGGCGGCGGCTTGCCGAGCGGCAGGAGCTTTGGGGGTAATTTTAGACGATCAATTATGGTTAATGCCAGAATCACCATTACCTACCGAAGGGCAACAGTATTTAACGAATTTGAGCGGTTCTGAAGCAGTATTAATTGGGGAAAGATTAAACGCCCGTTGTCGCGTTTTGTCTCGTCCTGGGTTTAAAGTTATTCACCAACTACAACAATTAGCAGAGCAGGTAGACCAAGAACCAGAATTGGCCAAGACTTGGCCGCAGCAAGCACAATCGCTAATTGGTTGGGGAACGCCAGGATTAGTAGCCTATCCAATGGGGCAAGCTGTAAGTATGGCTGCTAGATTGCGATCGCGCTATCAAACTACAGGTAAGTTTGTGCAAGCAATTTTACAAGCAAGTTTGGAGCAGATAGAAACGGCACAATCGTTGCAACCTTTAAGTACGGGTTCGCCTTTAGCGACGGCTCACAAAACTCACTACCCCATAGTTCAAGGGCCAATGACCAGGGTCAGCGATACCGCAGAATTTGCCCATGCTGTAGCTTTAGAAGGGGGATTGCCACTACTAGCTTTGGCGCTGATGAAAGGAACGCAGGTAAAAGAACTATTAGCAAAAACCCAGCAATTATTAGGAACTAAATCCTGGGGAGTGGGACTATTAGGTTTTGCTTCCCAAGCCCTGAGAGCCGAACAAATCAACGAACTTAAACAGTGTACTCCACCTTTTGCCCTGATTGCGGGTGGCAGACCCGACCAAGCCGCTCAATTAGAAGCAATGGGAATTGCGACTTATATTCACGTCCCCACCCCAGGATTATTAAAACTATTTTTAGAGCAAAGAGGGAAACGTTTTGTATTTGAAGGGCGCGAATGTGGAGGTCATGTTGGGCCCTTAAGCAGCTTTGTGTTGTGGGAAAACGCGATCGCCGCCATCCTTGAAGTACCTAAAGAAATTGCTGGCGACATTCATATTTTATTTGCAGGTGGCATTCACGATGCTCGTTCGGCAGCAATGGTCAGCGCGATGGCATCACCTTTAGCAGCGCTAGGAGTTAAAGTCGGCGTATTAATGGGAACGGCTTATTTATTTACTAATGAAGCTGTGGCTTGCGGTGCGATCGCCCCAGAATTTCAAAATCAAGCAATTGCTTGTACGCAAACTATTAACCTAGAAACAGGTCCCGGTCACGCCAGCCGTTGTGTTTTAACTCCTTTTGCTACAGAATTTTACGAAACGCGCAGGCAGATGATTGCTGATGGTCGCGACAGCGAAGACGTAAAAAATGCTTTAGAAGACTTGACTTTGGGGCGATTGAGAATAGCATCTAAAGGCTTGATGCGCGATGAAAACAGCTTAGTTGTCAATGTTGGCGTAGAAAAACAAATTAATGACGGGATGTACATGATCGGACAAGTAGCTACTTTACAGCATCAAGTAGGGAGCGTCCGAGCATTGCACGAGCAGATAGCAAAAAAAAGCTGCGAATTTTTAAATAAAAATTTAGCCGATAAGAGCGTTGATACTGTTGTAAGTCAGCCCTCAGATATTGCAATTGTTGGCATAAGTACCCTGCTACCGCGATCGCAAAATCCCGAACAATTTTGGCAAAATATTATTCAAAAAGTAGATGCGATAACAGAAATTCCTTTAGAACGCTGGGACTTAAACCTATATTACGACCCAGACCCCCAAGCTAAAGATAAAGTGTATTCAAAATGGGGTGGGTTCATAGATGATGTAGCTTTCGATCCCTTACGCTATGGCATTCCGCCCAAGGCGCTCAAATCTATTGAACCTGCTCAATTATTAGCTTTGGAAGCCGTGCGCCGGGCGCTAGAAGATGCGGGTTACGCTGATGGCAATTTTGACAAAGAAAATACCTCGGTAATATTAGGTGCTGGGGGTGGAATTGGCGACTTGGGCGGACAGTACGCCACCAGAGCCGAAATTTTCCGCGTAGTCGATAATCCAAGTCCTGAAGTTTGGCAGCGTTTGCCAGAATGGACAGAAGAATCATTCCCTGGTTTGTTGTTAAACGTCCTTGCTGGGAGAGTCGCTAACCGCTTTGATTTGGGCGGCTCGAATTTTACGGTAGATGCGGCTTGCGCCTCTTCTTTAGCAGCAATAGATTTAGCAGTGAAAGAATTAGAAACTGGACGCAGTAATGTAGTAATTGCTGGGGGTGTAGATACTGGACAAAGCCCCTTTGCTTATTTGTGTTTTAGTAAAACTCAAGCTCTATCTCCACGCGGAAAATCTCGTAGTTTTGACAAAACTGCCGATGGAATTGCCATTAGCGAAGGAATTGCGATGGTAGTTTTAAAACGGTTAAAAGACGCACAAAGAGACGGCGATCGCATTTACGCTGTAATCAAATCTGTAGCAGGTTCTAGCGATGGTAAAGGGCTGGGCATGACCGCACCGCGACCAATTGGACAGATGCGGGCGTTGCAAAGAGCTTATCGTAAAGCAGGCTTTTCCCCCAATACTTTGGGTATGTACGAGGCTCACGGTACAGGAACGGTAGCAGGCGATCGCGCTGAACTTGAAACTACTTTAACAACTTTAAAAGCCGAAAATGCCGCAGTCAAGTCTTGTGCCATTGGTTCTGTTAAAACGGCTATCGGACACACTAAAAGCAGCGCGGGAATAGCAGGGTTAATTAAAGTTGCCTTGGCGTTGCACCACAAAGTATTACCACCACACTTAAATGTTACAGATCCCTTAGAGCCAATTACCCTTCCTGATAGTCCTGTTTATTTATTAAAAGAAGCTCGTCCCTGGTTAAATTCAGCCGCTAGTCCGCGTCGCGGGGGTGTAAGTGCTTTTGGCTTTGGGGGAACAAATTTTCATGCAGTATTAGAAGAACATACCGGAGAATTTAAGCAAACAGCCCCTGGAGCTAAAGAGTGGTCGAGGGAGTTATTAGTAATGTACGAACCTAGTTACGAAGCTTTAGTTAAAGAAGTAACTAGCCTACTAACAGCAATAAAAGCAGGCGCAGAACCCCGTCTAGCTGATTTAGCTTATAGTTACGCACTCAAGTCTCAAAACCAAGTAAAAAAAGTTTGTTTGACTATTGTAGTAAGTGACTTACAGCAATTAACAACAGCTTTAGAGCTAGTTTTAAGCAACCAGAAACTGCCATCGCACATTCAACTAAATAACAATCTGCCTTCATCGCCCCAAGTAGCATTTTTATTTCCCGGTCAAGGGGCGCAGTATCCAAATATGGTTAGGGAGGCAGCGCTATATTTTAAAGAAATTCGCGCCAGTATAGAAACTGCTGATCGCCAGTTACAACCTTGTTTCGATCGGCTTTTGAGTCAGTTTATCTATCCACCGAGTAGCTACAACGACGAGCAAGAGACTCTCACTCAAAAATTGCTGATGGATACCCAAATTGCTCAACCAGCTATTGGCGCTATTGAGGCTGGATTTATGGATTTGATGCGGCGATTAAAAATTGCTCCTAGCATGGTATGCGGTCATAGCTATGGAGAGTATGCAGCATTACACTGTGCGGGAGTTTTAGAGCGAGCAGACTTTTTTCAGCTTTCGGCAACGCGGGGACGAGTAATGGCAGAAGCTTGCGCCGCCTCTATTGGAGCAATGGCAGCCGTTCAAACTACTCGTGAAGACTTGCTCGATCGCTTGCAGGGAACCCGTGGGGTAGTAATTGCCAATCAAAATGCACCCTTACAATGCGTGATTTCTGGAGATAAACCCGTAGTCACTAAAGTAGTAGAACGCTTAAATAATTCGGGAATTGTAGCGCGGCTATTGCCAGTAGCTGGGGCTTTTCATTCGGTATTAGTAGCTTCGGCGCAATCAGCTTTAATTCCGGCGATCGCCCTTGTCAAAATGCAGTCTCCCCGCATTCCTGTTTATGCCAACTCTACCGCCCTGCCTTACGATTCGGATGTTGAGGCAATTCGCGGACAATTATCTAAGCAATTGCTAAGTCCAGTACAGTTCATGAGCCAAATTAACGCTATGTATGCTGATGGCGCAAAAGTATTTGTCGAACTAGGCCCAAAAAATATTCTTACTAACTTAGTTGGGCAAATTTTAGCAAGTAAAGAGCATACCGCCGTGTCTTTAGATGGACAAGGTGGAGGAATGGAAGGTTTACTCTCAGCTTTGGGAATATTAATAAAGTCTGGTGTCGATATGCAATTAACCGCCTTGTTTGCAGGGCGAGATGTGCAGCAGCTAAATCTAGCTAATTTGGCGGCATCGACCCGTAAACTACCTAATCCGCCTACAACTTGGATGATTAATGGCGGTAGTGCTAGACCGATTTCTGAGGAAGTGGGTTATAGCGGCTCGCTACCACCATTGACTCAAAAAACTGCTAATCAAGCAGCCGCTAATAAGCATAATAAGCAAATTTCAGAACCGATCGCGCCAAAAAGTAGCCTTCAAATTGCATCCCCTCATCCAACAACTTCTCTACCAACCCCAAGTATGAATTCTCAACAACAGCCCGCAAATCGTCCAGCAATGCCCGCCGATACCGCTTTAGCTGCTTATCAAGCGTATCAAGAAACCATGCGGCAATTTCTCAGCGTCCAAGAACAAGTAATGAAACAGTTTCTTGGTGCTGCACAAGTAGGCTATGCACCGCACCAAGTTAGAAATAATGGAGTAATTGCTCCGGCTAATGGGGCTAACGGTCATAGTGCAATTGCTCCGGCTAACGGGACTAACGGTCATAATGCAATTGCTCCGGCTAACGGTGCTAACCATTATTCAAGTAATAGTTCTCCCACAAAAGAGATGGTTGCAACTCCTTCTGCAATCATTAACTCGCCCCCCGTAGTACCTCCTTCGCCCATAACTATCAGTCCTTCAGTAGCAATTAGCCCGCCTCCAGTAGCACCGATTCAAGAAATAGCCGTAGCCGCTCCAGTAATGGATCGAGAGGGACTTACACAAGCATTGCTCAAATTAGTAGGCGATCGCACGGGTTATCCGGTACAAATGCTGGGTTTAGACCAAGATATGGAAGCAGAACTAGGGATTGATTCAATTAAGCGGGTGGAAATTTTTGGTAGCTTGCAAAAAAATCTTCCCGAACCCTTCGCTTCAGATGTGCGCGATCGCATGGATAGTTTTACTCGAATTAAAACTCTAAATCAAGTAGTAGAAGCCCTGTTAAAAAGCGAGGGCGACAGCCTGGGAAAGTCACAACCATCCGTCAGCGTCTCCCTCGCTACATAATTCAAGGCGTAGTGGAACCTCTGCCCGTACAAGCGGCGGCGGTTGCTCCTAAAGGGTTGTTGGCAATTACTGCTGATTGTTTGGGAGTGGCAGATATTGTTGCGTCGTTATTACAGCAACAAGGAGCGACGACAGAGATTATTAGCGAGTCGGTTTTGACTTCCCCCGAACGGTTGGCTAGTTTTGTAGCTAAGACAGGCGCATTTAGTGGCATTGTTCACTTGTCGCCCCTTGCTGACACGTTGATGCCAGAAAAATTAGCTGACTGGCGCTATTACACCCAAGCTCATACTAAAAGTTTGTTTCAATTACTTAGTACGGGTTTAGAAAAGTCGCCAGGAGTTCGGGTTTTAGCCGCTTCTTTGTTAGGTGGAAGTTTTGGGCGCGACGGTAATTGCGGTTCTGGTTTGCCTACAGGTGGCAGTAATAATGGTTTATTGAAAACTCTAGTTAAGGAGCGTCCTGATATCACCGCTAAAGCTGTCGATCTAGATGCGAAACTGTCGGCGGCAGAAATGGCGCAGATTGTAGTCAAAGAGTTGCTCTTGCCTGGAGGACGACTGGAAGTTGGCTATCCTCAAGGTGTGAGGACAGTTTTTCATACCGTGCCAGCTTTTTGGGAGGAATCGTCCCTAGAGGTAGGAGGGCTTAGTCCTAGCGGAGACTGGGTAGTTTTGATTACGGGCGGTGCTAGAGGCATTACGGCAGAGATTGCGCGGGAATTGGCAGTGCCGGGCATGAAGTTAATTTTGCTGGGAAAATCGCCGATGCCAGCAGTGGAATCGGTGCTAACAGCAGGAATTAGCGATCGCCAACTATTGCGGCAAGTGTTCTTAAAGCAAGGATTGGCGCTGACTCCAGTACAAATAGAAAGGCAAATAGATGAAGTGTTGCGAAATCGCTCTATTACTGGCAATTTAGAGCAATTACGTCAGGCGGGGGCAGTAGTTGAATATTTAGCCCTTGATGTCCGCGACGAGTCATCTTTTGGCTCTTTTATCAATAGTATCTACGATCGCTACGGTCGTTTGGATGCGGTTGTTCACGGCGCAGGAATTATTGAAGACAAACTAATTGTTGATAAAAGTCTTACGTCCTTTGATGCGGTTTTTGATACCAAAGTTGACAGTACGTTTATTCTGAGTCGCTATCTAAAGTTTGACTCTTTGCAATTATTAGTTTTATTTAGTTCCGTGGCTGGACGTTATGGCAATCGCGGTCAAGGAGATTATGCCGCAGCTAATGAGGTGATGAATCGCTTGGCTTGGCAAATTTCGCAAAAATCGTTAGATACCCGCGTTGTGGCGATCAATTGGGGTCCTTGGGACAGTCCTGGTATGGCTAACGAAACGGTGAAACGTCAGTTTATTGAACGGGGAGTAATCCCAATTTCTGTACCTGCAGGTCGTCAGTTTTTTGCCGATGAATTGCGTTATGGGTCTAAAAAAGAAGTAGAAGTTATTGCAGGTGTCGCTCCTTGGGAACAGGAGGAAGCACAACAAGGGCAATGGCTAACCGATATTGCAGTTGCTACCAAAGAAGATAAAATTAACGGCGGCTTGCCTTTCGTTGCAACTACACCCCAATTACAGCCTAATAGTACGGTGACTTTAGAGCATACTTTTTCTTTAGTTAACGATCCTTATCTTCAAGATCACTGTTTGGATGGTAAACCTGTCGTTCCGGCGGCGGTAGCTTTAGAGTGGATAGCCGAGTTTGTTCAGTCGGCTTGGTCTGAATGGGTAGTAGCCGAAATTCACGAATTAAAAGTTTTGCGTGGCTTGGTGTTAGAAAAAGCAGGTACTACTGTGCTGTTTTCTGCCCGTGCTGCAAGTCATGCCGATGCGGAAGGTTTGGAAATAAGTGTAGAAATGCTCGACCCCCTACGCCGTATTCCTTTCTATCGCGCCTCTGTAGTTATGAAATCGCAGCTTGAAACTGCTCCTCCAAATACTCTACAACCGCTAAATTTTGGCAAATCTTTAGTTCCGGCGGAAGTTTACGAGCAATATCTATTTCACGGTCAGCGCTTTGCGTTAGTAAGTGGCGTTACCCGCTTAAACGAGCAAGGTGTTGATGCGGTGGTACAGCCTAGCCAGCCTAAACAGTGGTTAAATAATCCGCCTACGAGCAATTGGTTGTTCGATCCTGGGGTAATTGATACAGCGCCCCAAATTGCGATCGCCTATTTGCGCGTCCAACAAGATATTACTCCTTTACCTACTCGTTTTGGTAAGGTAACGCGCTATGGCACTATTAGCCCAAATACTACTTTAAATCTAGCTTTGCGGATTGTTTCTGCTCCTAGCTCTGATAGTCCTACCCTTGTCTATGATGCGGTCTTTTACGACGCAAACCAGGTTTACTTGTACCTCCAAGATGTTGAAAGCACTTGCAGTTCTGCTCTTAATCGATTGGCTAATAAATTATGAATTCCTCTACTGATATTGCCATTATCGGGATGTCGGCATTATTTCCTGGCGCTAGGAATCTGCAGGCTTATTGGCAAAATATTCTCAATAAGGTTGATGCGGTATCTCAAGCTCCCGATAAGTGGGCAAATAGTTATCTCGACGCTAATTCTCGGCAAAACGATCGCATTTATACGTCTAAAGGTGGCTTTCTCGGCGATTTGGCACAATTTGACCCAATGGAGTTTGGGATTATGCCAAATTCTGTAGATGGAGCCGATCCTGACCATTTTTTGGCGTTGAAGGTATCTAGAGATGCGCTTAAAGATTCAGGGTATTTGGATCGCCCTTTTAATCGTCACAAAGCTGGAATTATTCTCGGACGCGGTACTTACGTCAATCGCGGGTTTGGTAATTGGATGCAGCACGGCATGGTTGTAGACCAAACTTTGAAATTATTGCAACAGCTTAATCGCGATCTTGATGCCGATACGCTAACGCAGATTCGCCAAGAACTTAAAGCAAGCCTCCCGCCTTTTACAGCCGAAATGTCCCCCGGTTTAGTGCCAAATATTGTTACAGGGCGAATTGCCAATCGTTTAGACTTGATGGGCGCAAATTATTTAGTTGATGGGGCTTGTGCTTCGTCATTGATTGCGGTAGAACTGGCAATTAAGGAACTACAGACCGATCGCTGCGATCTGATGCTGGCGGGTGGCGTACAAGCTTCTACACCGCCTCAAGTCCACATGATATTTTGTCAGCTTAATGCTTTATCGCGCACAAGTATTCGCCCTTTTGATATTGCCGCCGATGGAACGCTGCTGAGTGAAGGTTTGGGAGTTTTGGCGCTCAAACGCCTCGCCGATGCCGAAAGAGATGGCGATCGCATTTATGCTGTGATTAAGGGCATTGGTACTTCTAGCGATGGTAAGGGTTTGGGTCTACTAGCTCCCCGCAAAGAAGGACAATTAATTGCTCTTGAACGCGCTTACAATCAAAGCGGCATCGATCCTCAAACCGTCAACCTCATTGAGGCTCACGGTACAGGTATGCCTTTGGGTGACAAAACAGAAATTGAATCAATCACCGAGCATTTCGGACTGCGCCAAGGCATCCTTCCCCATCGAGCGCTTGGTTCGGTCAAATCTTTAATCGGTCACTGCATCCCGGCGGCGGGGGCGGCTAGTTTAATTAAAACTGCGCTGGCACTGTACCACAAAGTATTGCCGCCAACTATATGCGAGTTCCCAAATCCCGAACTAGGTATCGAAAAAAGTTCTTTTTACATCAATACTGTAGCTCGTCCCTGGATTAACGGTAGCAAAATACCGCGCCGTGCGGGAGTAAATGCTTTTGGTTTTGGTGGTATTAACGCTCATGCAGTTTTAGAAGAATATAATAGCCCGCAGATTAATTTACTTCATCAACAATGGGCATCAGAGTTATTGGTATTTTCGGCGAATAGCAAGAAGCTTTTACTCGCACTAATTGACAAAATTCAGCACCTACTTGCGACTAATTCGGTTGCTTTGGCAGAAATTGCCTATACTCTCTCTCTAGCAAGTATTGGTACGCATCGATTGGCGATCGTTGCTAAAGATATCCCCGACTTGCAAACAAAGCTCAAATTAGCCGTAGAAAAATTGCTTGATGTCAACCGGACGCAAATTCAAACTCGGAGCGGTATTTATTATGCAGAATGCTTAGACACTGCTAACAAAGGAAAAGTTGCCTTCTTATTTCCTGGTGAGGGTTCGCAATATCCAAATATGTTAGCTGACCTCTGCTTGTATTTTCCCAAAGTTAGAGCATGGTTTGATTTTTTAGATGAAATTTTTGTCGATACAAAAGAACATCCACCGAGTAGATTTATCTTTGCGCCACCACTTGGGTTAACGGTAGCAGAAGAAAAACTAGCGGTGCAGCAATTATTTGCTGTAGACACAGCTACAGCAACGGTGTTTACAGCAAGTATGGCAATGTATGAATTGCTAAAAGACTTCAACATTCCTTGCGATTTGATGTTAGGTCATAGCACAGGCGAAAATACTGCCCTTGTGGCTTCCGGTACTGTACGTTTTGCTGGCGATAAACCAATGGCAGATATTCAAAATTTGTTAGGCATTTACCGCGAATTAGAGGCAAATAATCTTATTCCTACAGGACAATTACTAACGGTAGGGGCGGTAAATTACAACGTACTTCAGCAGCTAGTTGAGGGTAGCAACTCGTTATATATAGCTATGGACAACTGCCCAAATCAAGTAGTGCTATTTGGCAATAGCGAGGATATCGAACAAGCTGCCCAGAAAATTCGAGAAACTGGCGGTATTTGTTCGCTTTTGCCTTTCGATCGCGCTTATCACACACCATTATTTAAACAAGTTGCTAAGGCTCTTGACCCTTACTACAATGCTTTAGATATTGGTGCTAGTCACACTTGCTTGTACAGTTGTGCAACGGTTGATGTTTTTCCCACCGAAAGCACAGCAATTCGTAGTTTAGCCGCCCAACAGTGGTCTTGTACCGTCAGATTTCGCGATACGATTGAAAAACTCTATGAGCAGGGAGTCAGAACTTTTATTGAAGTTGGGCCAAGTAGTAGCTTGACGGCTTTTGTCGATGACATTCTAGCAAAACGCGACCATCTAGCTTTAGCTAGTAATACCCAGCGCCGAGATGGTTTAGAGCAACTGCAACACTTGTTAGCACGTTTATTTACTAATGATGTAGCTACAGATACTAAAGCTTTGTATCAAAGCCGAGAAATTAACGCTATTAGTCTAGAGGCGGCTACTTACGCTAATAATCAGCCAAAAATAGCTCCAATACTAGATATGACTATGCCTGTAATGGAACTATCGCCAAAGACGATCGCCGCTATACAAAGCAAATTAAATTCTAGTCGATTGTCTACAAATAAGACGATTTCTCCTCTACCTCCCTTAGAAATTACAACTACTATACCGTCAACTTTAAATAGCGCGCCGCCAGTAACGATAAATGCAGAAAATGCAAATTTTTCTCCTCAACTTGATTCTGGGTTTGCAGCTTTAAGTACGCATTTTGACTTAATGCAAGAATTTTTAGCAACTCAAAATAGAATAGCAACTAGCTTATTTGCTCCGGCAATAGCTGACAATTATTATCAAACAATCAATGTCCAACAATATTTTCCATTTATAGGACAAGTAATTGAGCAAAACGAGCAATACTTATATTGTCAGAGAATTTTTGAGATAAATTCAGATATTTTTCTTTACGATCACACTTTAGGCGGTAAAACTTCTCAGTTACATCCAGAATTAATTCCGCTTCCGGTAATTCCTTTTGCTGTTAGCATGGAAATTTTGGCAGAAGCTGCGGTTTATTTGGATGGT
Organism: Chroococcus sp. CMT-3BRIN-NPC107; assembly: GCA_019359635.1. Taxonomy (GTDB): domain Bacteria; phylum Cyanobacteriota; class Cyanobacteriia; order Cyanobacteriales; family Chroococcidiopsidaceae; genus Aliterella. The sequence continues at coordinate 24,153 of JAHHGY010000001.1, read as the reverse complement.
AATAATAAATGCGTACCTGGCATTTATAATATTCGGAGTTATTCTTGGTTGGCATTAGAAGCCGAGGAGCTAATTTTAGATATAGTTGCTCAAAAATCTAGTACAGATATTGAGCTTGTTGACGTGCAGTTGTTTCAAGTAAATGGAGAAACTGGCGATCGCCTTTTAGTTTTTTCTGGCGTTGTTAAGCTATCTAATCAGTTTTTGTCTACCCCAACGCAAAAGAGTTTTACTTTTGATAATCCTAAGAGTTACTCTTGGACTGATGAAGAATTATATAGCACGGGAATGTTTCACGGGCCCCGTTTTCAAGGAGTTAAGCATATCCGCCAAGTTAGCAGCAATGGTATTGAAGCTGATTTAGAAGTGTTGGGAATTGATAACTTTTTTGGCTACATTTCTCAACCTGTTTTTCAAATAGATCCACCATTATTAGATGCGGCGGCGCAATTAGTTGCTTACTGGGTAGCCGAATTAGTCGGAATGAATTTTCATACTTTCCCTTTTCAAATTACTACTTTTGAACAGTACAAATTATTAGCGCCTGGAAGTTCGGTAATAGCTAAAGGTAATATAAGTTTTACTAACGAAAGACAAATAGAATCAGACTTTGATTTTATTGATGCCACAGGTAATATAATTGCTCGAATCGAAGGATTGCAAGAAGTATTTATTACTCTTACACCCAAGTACCATGAATGTTTTGCATCTCCTTATAGTGCTTATTTATCTGACACTCATCTCCAGGGCGAAGCTAATATTTTGTGTCAGCGCTTGGCAGAATTACCAGCAAAGTTTTTAGATGAATTGAGTGGAATAATAAAACTAACAATTGCTTATTTAGTTTTGAACAAACAAGAGCGAGAATTTTGGTATAGTTTGCCAGAAAAAGGCGGGCGGCGTACCGAATGGTTGTTAGGAAGAATTGTTGCTAAAGATGCTATTCGTCAGTGGGCTAAACAATACTTTGCCCTCGAACTTGCACCGATAGATATTCAAATTCTACCCACAGTTTCTGGTAAACCTTGGGTAGATTGCCCAGAATTAGCAGCTATAACTACGTTACCTGATATTTCAATTAGCCACAGTCAAAACTGTTATGTTGCGGCGGTTTCTTTATTAGGAATGCAAATTGGTATAGATGTCCAAAAGTTGAATGGAGTGCAGACAGATGATTGGGTAAGTGGTGCTTTTAATTCTCTAGAACTCGATCTACTGGCACAACCATCATCAAAAAATTCAGCCTTGTTAATTGGTGCTTGGTGTGCTAAAGAAGCCGCCGCAAAAGCCGCAGGAGTAGGGCTACAAGGCGATCCTAAGCAATGGCAAGTAATAAGTTACAACGTACAAAGTCAACAGATGACGATTTTGTATGCTAATGAATCTTTTACAAGTAACATATATTTTGGACAAGAAGAAGTCATTGCTACTTGTCAAAGATAATTTAATTTAACAAAGAGGAAATGAAATGTCTGCAATCACCACTGAAGCTATCCAAGTAAAAGTAATCAACGTACTTCAAGATATGACGGCAGATTGGGATCTGGAGGATCTTAATGAAATTGGCGCGGAAACTAAATTGATGGAAGATTTAGCTTTTGAATCTTTGGATGTAGTACAATTTGTAGTTGCTTTAGAAAAAGAATTCGACCGGAAAAATTTACCTTTCCAAAACTTGTTTATGCGCGATGGCGATTATGTTGATGAAATCGAGGTTAAAGAAGTTGTCGAGTTTCTAAATAAAAATATCACACCTTAATAGGTGACTAAATAGCATTGGGTTGTTGGTCGCGATCGCCTGAAAATCGTTTATTCGATATCTAAAGGGCTAAAGTTTGCGTTAGCCTAAAATAATCATTTAAGCTAAAAAAGCTGAGTACCAGCGTTAAGGTATTGCAGTTATTAGTGAAGACGCAAAACTATTTAATAATGGGCGATCGCGAACTAGATAATTTTTTAGAATACCTCAAACAAAACCGGGGTTGTGACTTAACCCTTTACAAACACTCAACCTTGCAACGCCGTTTAGGAGTGCGAATGCACCAAATTGGGATTAGTAGTTATGGCAGCTACTTGGACTATCTCAAACATCACCCTGACGAGCTTGCCTGCTTGCTAGATACCATTTTCATCAATTTTACAGGTTTTTTTCGCGATTTCGACGCTTGGGAGTATCTAGCTAACGAAATTATCCCCAAAATTATTAGTAGAAAAAAACCTCACGAACCAATCCGCATTTGGAGCGCTAGTTGTGCGTCAGGAGAAGAAGCTTATACTTTAGCCTTATTATTTGTTGAAGCTTTGGGAATAGAGCAATATTTGCAGCAAGTGCAAATTTACGCCACCGATGTAGATGAAGCAGCTTTAAAACAAGCACGACAACAGCGTTATACCAATTCAGAGGTAGCAGGTGTACCCCCGGCGCTTTTAAGTAAGTATTTTGAGCCAACTCCTCAAGGCTATGTCTTTAATCCAACATTGCGCCGCCGAGTAATTTTTGCTCGTCACAATCTACTTGAGGATGCACCTATCTCTAAGCTTGACTTATTAGTGTGCCGCAATACACTTATGTATTTTAAGCACGAGGCGCAAGTAAAAATTCTCATTCGCTTTCATTTTGCCTTAAATAACTTAGGTTTTATTTTTTTAGGCAAAGCAGAAACTTTAGTCAGTCGCTCGCTTTTGTTCGTACCTGCTAGTATCAAGCACCGGATTTTTAGTAAAGGAGCCAAGTTAGAATCTAACGATGTATTGATGTTAAGCAATAAAAACTCTCCAGCAAATAAGAGTACGCTTTTAGATGCTAAAAATATTTGGCAATCAGCTTTTAAAACAAGCCCTATTGCTCAACTAATCATAGAGCCAAAGGGTAGACTTATCGGGGCAAATGAAAGTGCTAAAACTTTATTAAATTTATCAACTAACGATTTAGGTCAATCATGGCAACAGTTGCCGTTTATTGCTCAATTTGGTGACTTAAACTTGCCATTGCAGCAGACTTTGGGCGATCGTTCTCAAATTAGCATTAAAAACACTCAATGGTCAACAGCTAAAGGTGAGTACAAATTAAATGTAGACCTAACCCCAATTTTTGATTTCAAGCGCAGGTTTTTAGGCATAAGCGTAACATTTATTGATGTCACTCTTTTGAAGTAATAAAAGTTGCAACTTAACTTATATCAATTAGTAATTAACTTTACAAAAACTTATTTTCCCATTTTGTTCCTATACTTAAAAAACTATTTTTATTTCTAGGTTATAATTGCAATCTCCCATCTCTATAGAATTATGAAAAAAGTTTTGATGATTGGTTTAGATGGAGCTACTTTTTCGCTTCTAAACTCACTAATGAACGATGGTGTTATGCCATTTTTAAAAAATTTTCTCAGTCAAGGTGTATACGGTGACTTGATGTCTACATCTAATCCGCTAACACCGCCAGCATGGACATCAACAATTACAGGTAGAAGCCCTGAAGTTCATGGCATTTATGATTTTTTACATCCAGAAGCATCGGGCGATAATGTATTTTTAAAATTTAATGATTCTCGGAATATTCGCTGCGAAACATTATGGAGTATAGCCAACCGTCAAGGTAAGCGCGTAACCTCATTAAACTTTTATGGAATGTCTCCACCGATACCTGTAGATGGGTATTTAATTTCGGGTTTTGTTCCTTGGAAACATCTCCGCAGCGCTACTCATCCTCCTAGTTTATTTGATACTTTGAAGGCTCTGCCTAATTTTAATTACAAACATTTAGGGATGGATGTTAGTGAAGAAAAAAAATGTATCCAAGGTTTGGAATCTAACGAGTACGAAAAGTGGATACATACCCATTCTTTAAGAACTCAAGCTTGGGCCGACGTACTGTGTCATTTGATGGAAACTGACCCTACAGAGTTAACAGCAATTGTATTTGATAGTCCCGATAAATTGCAGCATTTGTTCTGGCGTTTTTTAGATCCGCAGTTGTATAAAAATTATACAAGCTCGCAGGATCTTCATATCCGCGAGCTATGTCTAAATCATTACCGAGAACTAGATAGTATCATTGAGCGCATTGTTAATCTAGCCGGAGAAAATACTAATGTAGTTATGACTTCCGATCATGGATTTGGAGCGACTACAGAAGTCGTTTATATTAATGAATGGCTATCAAAAAATGGATTTTTGCAGTGGTCAGAAACAACGCAAACAAATGGTGATGGCAAGCTGACACCCGATCGCATGAAAGAACATTTAATGATGATAGATTGGAAAAATTCTGTGGCTTATTGTCCTACTCCAAGTAGTAATGCTATCTACATTAAAAACAGTAATGACTCTGATAAGGGAATAAAAGACGCTGATTACGCCGAATTTTGCTATCAACTCAAACAACAATTACTAGATTATCGAAACCCTGCCGATGGCGAACAAATTTTTGTTAACGTAGAGTTAAATCAAGCTAAAATTAACAAACAGCCTTGCATTGAATACTCGCCAGATATGATTGTCAAGTTGCGTGATGGCGGGTTTGTTTCAATTGTGAAATCAGAAGATGTAGTAATACCCCGCAAAGATCCAGAAGGTACGCATCGTCCAAATGGTATTTTTATTGCTAGAGGTGAAGATATCAATCCTCAGCAGCAAGTGGAACCATTATCTATTTTGGACGTTACGCCAATTTTGTTACATTTATTAGGACTAGCTGTACCTAAAGATTTGGAAGGTAAAGTACCACCAGAAATTATTGCCGAAAGCTCTTTAAAGAACTTTCCAATTAAGTATCAAGGCAAAACTCAAGCATTGGGTGCAAACAATAACAAAAAAGAAGTTTCTAATGAAGAAAAAGATGCCTTAATGGATCAATTAAAACTATTGGGATATATGGATTAAACTAATCTGTGTATTTATAAACTTTAAAAAAGCAGGTTTTAAAACCTGCTTTAACTGTACTTTGGAATTTATTTAATCCGATGCCCAAGGCTATTGTTGATAGTATTAATAACATCTCTTTAAACTACCAATGTTTGGGAGAAGGTGAAGACTTGGTACTCATTCATGGGTTAGGTGCTAACTTAGCTTTTTGGTATCCCGGAATTGCGGCAGTTTTATCTAGGCATTACCGAGTCATTATTTACGATCTTAGAGGGCATGGTAATAGCAGTATGCCTAGTTTTGGCTATACTGTAGCAGCAATGACCGCAGACTTACAGGAGTTATTAATTCACCTTAAAGTAGCAAGCGCTCATATTGTTGGACATAGTTTTGGAGCGAGAATTGCTTGCCAATATGCGATCGCACATCCCAGCCAAGTCAATTCTTTAACTATCGCCGATACTCAGTTTTATTGCTTGCAACCTAGAATGCAATTACGCGATTGGTTTTACTGGCAAACTTGGAAAGATAAACTCATCGAGCAAGGCGCTTCTTTACCCTCAGATGATGAATTTATTAGCTTTCATTTATTAACTAAGTTAAATCAAATTTCTAGCGAATCTGTAGATAATGACGAAAAACTTGCCCGTAAACCTTCATTAAAAAATAGAGTTTTGGGGCGTAGAAGTCAAGAAAAATGGCAAAACTTAATAGATAATACCACAGCAACTAAAGAGTTTGATGAAGATAGTATTGTTGCTACAGATTTTGTCACAATTTCTATGCCCACTTTAATCGTTTATGGAGAATATTCTCCTTGCTTACCTACTTACTGGAAAGTAAAAGAGCTGTTACCTAATTGTCAATCTAAAATCATGCCTAAAGTAGGGCATTTTCATCCGGCAGTTCAGCCCAAAAGATTTGTTTATATTTTATGGAAGTTTTTGCAACAAAAATCAAAAAATGCTGAAGAATTATTTGCTTTTTCATCAACAGAGGAATGGTAATTGATGAGTCAAAAAAAAATAGCAATAGTTACTGGTGGTAGTAGCGGAATTGGTAAAGCTACCTGCATCGCCTTGGCAAAAGAAAACTACGGTATTGTAGTTGTGGGTACTAACTTACAGCGAATTAATGAAACTTTAGAATTGCTACCTACTTCTGGGCGTTTGGGATTAGCGCTAGATGTAACTCAAGAACAAGCTATGGCTACAATGGCAACTAAAACTATAGATTATTTTGGCAGAATAGATTTATTAGTTGCTAGTGCAGGCTTAGGAAAATTGACTTCTGAGCGACTTGTACCATATCCAACTGCATCGCTTCCTTACGATGAGTGGAAAGCAATTTTAGATGTTAATCTTACTGGCATATTTCTCAGCAATCGTGCAGTTTTACCAATAATGATCGAGCAAAATTTAGGACATATTATTAACATCTGCTCCGCTTCTACTCGTCATGGTTTACGAGGAGAACCTTATGCTCCAGCTTATTGTGCTTCTAAGTTTGGGGTAGTAGGTTTTACTGAGTCTTTAGCCCAAGAAGTTGGTTCTTATGGTATTCGCGTCCAAGCAATTTTTCCAGGTTTGGTGCAAACTCCAATGATCGCTCAAACTGCCTTAGTTCGCCGCTATGGGGGTGTAATGAATGTAGATGATGTTGCCGAAACTATTATTTATTTAGCAACTCAACCAATCGATACAACAATTATTCATCCGCATTTAATTCCATTTATTCAACATTAAAAGAGGTAAAAATTTTGAATAAAAATTTAACAGATAAAGTAACTATTATTACTGGTGCTAGTAGCGGAATAGGTAAAGCTTGCGCCAACTTATTGGTCAACCAAGGTGGCAAAGTAGTATTGGTAGATATCAATCGAGTAAGGCTCAACGAGACGAGCGAAGAAATACAAAAGAATGTAGATAATCCAGCTAATATTTTTAGCTTAGAACTCAATGTTTGCAAAGAAGCAGATATGCAAGAAATGGCTAAACAAACCTTAGCTAAGTTTGGGCGTATTGATTGCTTGATTGCTAGTGCGGGTATATTACGCATTGGTAACAACTTAAGAACAGTAACCGATACTCCATTATCGGAATGGGAAGCAATAGTACAAACTAATCTTACTGGAACTTTTTTAAGCAATCAGGCAGTTTTACCCGCAATGAGCGCTCAAAAAGAAGGCGATATCGTTAATATTTCTTCAGTATCCGGTCGTCAGGGGCGGGCTTTTGATGCTGCTTATTGCGCCTCTAAGTTTGGCATTATTGGTTTTTCGGAATCTTTAGCAGAAGAAGTTTCGGCGTACGGCATTCGGGTACAAACAATTTTACCAGATGCGGTTGATACGCCATTATGGGATCAAAATGGCCCCCAGTCGATGAGAGCTACAGTAGCCTTACCCCCAGAAAGAGTAGCCCAGTTGATATTGCATCTAATTACTCTACCCCGCGATGCTTTTATGTTGAATACAGTAATTGCGCCGTTTAAAGGTCGTAAAAAACGTACGAAAGATAAAAATAGCTGAAGCGCGATCGCTTTTGTAAAGAAGTCAAAGGTTAAATAATTTTGCCTGGGTCAACCGATAAAATTTAAGTTATCTTCCTCATTAAGTGCCATGCCTACCTATACACCAGCGATTAATAACAGCCAACGGCGGCAACTTGCGCCCCTAGAAATGCCTCAACGTTTGCTGCTAGGGCCAGGCCCGTCTAACGCTCATCCAGACGTTTTGCAAGCAATGAGCAAGTCGCCAGTGGGCCATTTAGATCCGGCATTTTTATCGCTGATGGATGAAATTCAATCATTATTACGCTACGTATGGCAAACCGAAAACCCTCTAACTGTGGCTATCAGCGGCACGGGAAGCGCGGCAATGGAAGGTGCGATCGCAAACTCTGTTAAACCTGGAGATACAGTCGTGATTGGCGTAGCCGGATATTTTGGCAATCGTTTAGTAGATATGGCGGGGCGCTATGGTGCAGAAGTACGAACTATAACTAAACCTTGGGGGCAAGTTTTTAATCTTCAAGACCTCCGCAGCGCCTTAGAAGCTCACCGTCCGGCAATTTTGGCATTAGTTCACGCCGAAACCTCTACCGGGGCGCGTCAGCCGCTTCTAGGGGTGGGGGAATTGTGTCGAGAATTTGACTGTTTGTTGCTGGTAGATTCGGTAACAAGTTTGGGTGGCGTACCGTTATTTTTGGATGAGTGGGGAGTAGATTTAGCTTATAGTTGCAGTCAAAAAGGTTTGGGTTGTTCCCCTGGTGCTTCGCCTTTAACTATGAGTCTCCGCGCGGTGGAAAAGTTGCAACAGCGCCAAACAAAAGTTAGCAACTGGTATTTGGATATGGAACTATTAAGCAAGTATTGGGGTAAAGAGCGCACCTATCACCATACCGCCCCGATTAACCTTTACTACGGCTTGCGAGAAGCTTTGCGATTGCTTGCTACCGAAGGAATAGAAAATTCCTGGCAGCGCCACGGGCAAACGGTAGAGTATTTGTGGCAAGAATTGGAAAATATCGGCTTAAAATTGCACGTAGAGCCAGAATTTCGGCTACCAACACTAACTACTGTCTGCATTCCTAACGGTGTAGACGGAAAAGCAATCGCCCGTCAATTACTTAATGACTACAATATTGAGATTGGCGGCGGTTTGGGAGAACTCGCTCAAAAAGTTTGGCGAGTGGGATTGATGGGTTACAACAGCCGCAAAGAAAATGTAGATACCCTTATTGCTGCGTTAAAACAGGTTTTGCCCTAGTATAGGTCCTTTGCCAGGTAACATAAGTTAAAAACCTAATTTAGTTACCTGCTTTTATGTCTGCAAATAATTTGACCCTCAATTTAATTGAAGGTTCGGTATCTTTCACTTTTTCCGCCGAATCAGCTAGAGAAATGCAAAGTGCGATCGCCCAACTCATGACAAATATCAAAGCGGCGGGGGTGAAAACTCCCGGCACTAAATCCATTCCTCAACCACCGCTAGAGTATCGCTATACGGGGAATGTATTTCTTGAGGTTTTTTGCAATCCCAATATTTGGGCTACTCCGTTTGCGGCTAAAGTCTTAATTACTTTGCGAGATGCGAATATTCGCTTGACTACCGAAGCCGAACTTACCCGCGTAATTGAAGACCTTAACCAGTATTTAGAACAAGTAGGATAAAAATTTATCAGTTAGAAGCTTGGAGAAATTTATCTTAACTTTCTATCAAATTCTAACTGTTGTGGTTAACCAATTTTTTAATTAATGTTTGCAACTTAAGTTGTGTATCTCCTCTCTCTACCCATATTCTGTTAACTGGTAGCAGTTAGCATTGAGCCTTTAACTAATGTACTGCCAAAAATTAGTCGTTGTCCCAGTTTTCCCGACCGATCAAGTCGCCAATGCGATCGCGCAATAAAAAGTCGCATTTTTCCAACTCAAATTCTACACAAATCCATTCCCGTGCTGGAATGTATTGGCATAAAGTATAGATTGGCTGCTGCCGACTAATTACTCCTTTTTCTACTAATTGACGTGCTTCGTCTTTGATTTCGTTTAGAGAATATCGAATTGATGGCAACGTATTCACACTCATGGTTTTAACCTAATCACTCATTTTGTTTTGTTGCGACGAACGCTCACCAGGCTAACAAATATTCTTAAAATCAGCCTTAGTATCCACAGGTTTGTAGTTCGTTATACTGAATTGTTTACATTGTGGCGCTATAAGCCTGTTATTTATATTAATATATGTTGCGATAATCAGCAAATGTTGACAAATTTATCTAAAAATTATTTGTGGTCATAGCTGTAATTAAATCTAATTTTTATTTATTTTACAGGGTCTTGGAGGCAACTTACAGCTTTTAGTTGGCTTGCTACTTAATTATCGATTTAGCTATTAATCAACAAAATGCGTCTGTAGACAGAGTAAGTTTATTTATTACAGAGTTAGTCTACTTATTAGAAAACAAAACTTGCAGAGCAATAGTTTGTGCTTGAGGCATTTGTCCGTAAGAAAAAACGCAAGGTATCTCAGAATCCATTGCTGGCGTTAGCTTTTCGAGGATATAAGGACTACCGTAAATTACTAAAGCTTGCAAGTTGTTAGAGCTTGATAGTTTCTTAAACCAATCCATACCAATTTGTGTTAGTTCAGAACTACCGCGAAAAGGATTACCACGAATAAATAGTTGCAGTAGAGTGGGTAAATTATCGGTTTCTAGATTGGGGTCAAAAGGCGTATGGCGATCGCACAGCCAAGTTGTGTAACCCAGAGATTTAGGTAAAACAATTGCTGGGCTTTGTTCGGTTAAAAACTTACCGCTACCAAGTAAATTATCTACCACAATCAAGTTACGTCCGTTGGAAGTTTGGGATAAAGGAATCCCACTAACTATTTGGGATTGCTGCAAAATGTACTCGACAGTTTTTAAAGATTCCGGTTTGGATAGTTCTAGCGCAATTTTACTTGGATCTATTTTTACGCCTTCTACTCGGCTCTTGGCGTGCCAAATTCGTTCTACCGACTCTCCTATCCTTTGCGCCGAAATTCGACCGCTCTTGACTGCCTCGCATACCGCATTGATAGCACCTTCGGGGTCAGAGGGCATAAGTAAAATATCCGCACCAGCTTCTACCGCTAAAACGGGAGACTCGTTAGCACCGTAACGTTTAGAAATTGCCTCCATCATTAAAGCATCAGTGACAATTAAGCCTGTAAAACCAAGGCGATCGCGCAGTTGCTCGGTTAAGATGCGTTTAGACAAGGTTGCAGGGTACTGTGAGTCCCAACCCTCTATAAGTAGGTGAGCGCTCATCACAGCATCTACCCCCGATGCGATCGCGCTTGTAAAAGGCACTAATTCAATTTCTGCTAGACGGCTTGAAGAATGAGCGATAATAGGCAAATCGACATGAGAATCTGTTGTAGTATCGCCATGTCCGGGAAAATGCTTCGCCGCCGTGAGTACCGGGTAAGCTTTCGCGCCTTTAATAAAAGCATTGGCTAAAGGGCTAACAACGGAAGGAGTTTCGCCAAAAGCGCGAATATTAATAACTGGGTTATCGGGATTATTGTTAACATCAACAACTGGCGCAAGTATCCAATTAATGCCAATTGCAATTGCTTCGGCGGCGGTAATAGCGCCCATTTGTTCGGCGTATTGTTCGGCTTGAGGATGATTGCGGGCAATTTGACTAATTGCCATTGGCGGCGGAAACCAAGTCCCACCAGGAAACCTTTGTCCAACGCCTTCTTCTATATCCGCAGCGATTAGTAAAGGAATTTTTGCCCAACTTTGCATTTGCTGCGATCTCAGGGCTAATTCTGCCGCACTTCCTCCTAAAAAAATTACGCCTCCAATTCCTAATTCCACCAAATATTGCATGGTGGCGGTGTTTGCTTCCCATTCAGGATAAGCAATTTGATTATCGAACAAGTAGCCGCAGGTACGAACTACGACCATTTGGGCTACAAGTTGTTCTAGGGTAAGCGTATCTATATCAGGTAGAAATGCGGTCATAATCGAAACATACCTAAATAATCAATTCAGGTATTCTAGCTGCAAAACTTACTTATCTTCATCATCTAAATACTCGTCGTCATAATCATCTACATCTAAATTTTCATCGGCGAGGCGATCGTGGTTTAGTTGATTGAGTAATGACAACACTTTAGTACCCCGTTCGATGGAAGGATCTTCTTGAAATATGACTTCTGGAGTCCGACGCAGGCGTACTCTTTGCCCTAATTCGGTACGCACAAAGCCTGTGGCGGATTTTAAACCTGCCATTGTTTCGATTTTTGCTTCTTCACTGCCATAAACGCTCACAAAAATTTTGGCGTGTTGCAGATCCCCTGATACTACAACATCGGTTACACTAACTAAGCCTGAGCCTACACGGTCATCTTTGATATCGTGGATGAGCATTTGGCTAACTTCGCGTTTGATTAATTCGGCAACGCGAGAAACGCGACGGCTTGTAGCCATAGTTATTCCAACTCCCGATTGTATATTTTATTCAACAAATCTAGTCTATACCGTACTCAAGCCCAGCATTGCCCGTAAAGTAAAGGCGATGAAAACAAATACTCCAAATAGTAAGCTAATGAGAGCGATGGCACTGAAGGGGTTTTTAAATAAAGGTGCTAGAGGTGCAAAGGTATTTATCGCTATGCCCAATATAATCGTCACTAGGTAGCGCGGGTAACGCGACACATTGTCCCAAAATCCGTCAAACATATCTTTTTCTAGGGGTTTTTTCAGTATTTTACTATAGCAATAGTGTTGTTTGCTTTGGCAACAAGCTGCACCAATCATCAACAAAAAAGAGTTTTAGCAATTAATCGAGGTTGTTTAGTAAGTTTAAATGCTACAAGTAAGTTCTCCCAATTGTCGCCCTTTTTTAAAATGGGCTGGTGGTAAAAGTAAATTAATTGAACAATATATTCCTTATTTTCCGCAGAGTTTTACTAACTACTACGAGCCTTTTTTGGGCGGTGGAGCAGTATTTTTTTACTTCTGCGGTATTAAACCTAATGTTAATAAATTTATTTCTGATATTAACCCTGAATTGATTAACACATACTGTTGTATTAAAAATAACGTCGAGCCGTTGATTTCGTTGCTAAGTAACCACCAATTGCAGCATAACCTTGATTATTACTATAAAATGCGGTCGCACTCCCAAGGTTCAGATATTGAAAAAGCCGCACGATTTATTTATTTAAACAAAACCTGCTTTAACGGACTATATAGAGAAAATTCTCAAGGACTATTTAATGTCCCCATGGGCAAGTACAAAAATCCCACAATTTGCAATCCAGATTTACTTCGTTCTGTCTCTATAGCGCTTCAATCTGCAACGGTTTCGTTAAATTCTTATAGTGACATAAATGCAGATAACGAGCAGGATTTTGTCTATTTCGATCCGCCTTATCATCCTTTAAGTTCTACCAGCAATTTTACAAATTACAGCCGCTATATTTTTAAGGAAACCGAACAAATTAAGCTCAGAGATACTTTTGCTAGACTTGCAAGTCGGGGAGTAAAGGTTATGTTATCTAACTCTGATTGTGCTTTTGTTCGAGAGCTTTATGCTGGCTTCAAAATTTATGAAGTTTCGGCAGCAAGAGCTATTAATTCTAAAGCTGAAAATCGATGTAAAATTACCGAATTATTAATAACTTCTTTCTAAAAAAAATTATTTTTTTTAAGATAGAGAAATTTCTTTGAAATGCTCAACTATCGGAAATGGCTCGTAAAAATGATGCAATAGTTTCTGCCACTCTTGGTATTGTGTGGAGCTTCTAAAATCAATCCTATGATTTTCTAGAGTTTCCCATTTAACAAGTAATAAATATTTCCCTTTTACTTCTATACATTTATGAAGCTCATGCGATAAGTATCCATCACTAGAAGCGATAATATTGGAAGCTTGTTGAAAAGCTGCTTCAAAATCATCTTCTAGATCGAGTTTGGCACTAAGCATTACAGCTTCAAGAATCATTAACTTTTTTGCTTAAATTACATTTGATTTAATTATAGTTTGGTTTCAAGCGATCGCATTTAACTGTTAAGGTTGGCTTCTAACCAAGTTTCTAAGTCCCTGAGACTGGTAAAATCTAACAAAGCTTCTGCTAAATTTTCTAGCTGAGGAACTGGTAAAACTTGAAGTTGCGATCGCACTGAGTCGGGAATAGTACCAATTTGGCGTGCAAGTAGACGTATAACTATAGTGATTTCTCCTTGCTGTAAACCTTGCTGTAAACCTTTTTGGAGAATATCTTGATAAATTACTGATTCTTGCATAATTTCCTCCCTGAAGAATTGACGAATCAATTGTTTCTTAAACTTCAAGCCTGCTAGTAACTGAGTACAGATAGCTACATCTTGTCGTTGCTCTAATGATTCTATGTTACTGATTTGCTGCGAAATTTGGGTTAATAACTTCTCTGGCTCTTGAGTAGCTGCTAAGGTAGCTAAAGGGAGAAGTGCAGTATCTTCAAGGAAAAGCGCTGGATCTTGCTCCCACATTCGCACAACTTGATAGCTGTGTCTAGTATTTTCTAAATAAAACTCTGTTTCGATAACTGTGGCTTTTGTAGGCTTTTTGAGCAAAATTACAACTTGCGTCACGGGTTGTCGATAACGACGATGCAATCTTATCCAATAATCCAACATTCGCAATGGTAGTGGTGGGTTGGTATCGACTTCGACTTGAAACTCGATGTGTAAAATTCTTTCTTGGGTACGTAGGAAAGTTACGGAGTCTGCACGCATTGGTTCGATACTTAGTTCGCTTTTAATAACTTCTCCTACCGTAATCGGCTTACCTAATAACCAACTAGCAAAACTGTTAGGGTATTTTTCGGAGAGGTATTTGCAGAGATTATCAAATTGTCTAGCACTCATAATAATTGTTTAAATACTTTTCATAGGAATAATACCTCGATCAAAAATCACAGATTTGGTATTAATACCGCTAATTTCTAGGCGATCGCTATACAAATTAATGGCTGCAAAACTAAGTTCGCTCTTGGCGATTTCTGTCCACGCAGAAGTACCTACCGGACGTTTCCCCGCTCCCGCGCCACAAGTTAGATAAGTTGTACCGTTAATACTGCGGGTACGTTCGTAATGATGGTCGTGACCGTTGATGTAAAGCTGTACTCCGTGCTTTTGAAAAATTGGCGTTAGGGTTTTGACAAAGGGCTGATTTAAACCATAATGACCGGAGGAATAAATTTGATGATGTCCAAATACTATTTTCCAAGGCGCTTTGCTTTGGCTGAGTTCTTTGTCTAGCCAGGTTAATTGAGGTTCCCAATCGGCGTTATGGTTGGTGTCTAAGGCAAAAAATTGAACGGCATCTTGCCTAAATGTATAGTAACGCCCTGACATATTAAAACCGGGATAGTTTACTTGAGGTTCGCCGTTAGCGGTGCGGATGTCGTGATTTCCCAAACACGCTTGAAACTTTACGCCTTGGTTGAGTAATTCTTGATAAGGACGCTCAAATACAGCGTTGATTTTTTCAATTTCACCATTGTTGTAAATATTGTCTCCAGCTAGGATTACTAATTTGTAGGGCTTTTGCTGGTGATAGCGCATCATTGCTTGAGCTACGGCATATTGTCCTTTATCCCCCGTTCCAGTATCGGCTACTGCAACAAAACGCAAGGGAGTTTCTAAGGTGGACGCATACTTAGTGGCGATCGCTTCTTCTACATTTACACTATTAGAAGCTTGCGGTTTGTTTAACTTCTGAGTCAAAAAAGCTAAACAAAGGGTGCTAAAGCTACCTAAAGCTAAAAAATGACGGCGTTTGATGGGCATATATTATCTACAGTTAGGGAAAGAGGATTACAGCCTTTAAAAATTTAGCCTATTTGCTGTGTCACAGGAAATGTCAAATTCACCGCCACCACGAAAACAAAAGCCCTCGCTTTTGAAGGCTCAAAGTATTAAGATTTTACGGGGAATAATTCGAGCTTCAGAAAATGCGATCGCTCGAATTGAATCAACGCCAAGCTCTGAATCCTCAAATAATGGCGTTCAGCAGGTTTGGCGGGGAATACTAGCACCAATTCGCTTTTTACTACCAGAAAATCTATCTACAAAGTTATCCGATCTAGGCTTAACAGGTATTATTGCCGGATTGTTAGTAGTTTTACTATGGATACCTACAATATTTTCTAAGTCACCGCCGCAAGTTGCTACTATCCCAAGTGTACCTGTTGTAACTACTCCTGAACCAGAACAAACTATAACCAATCCTCCAGAATTAACAGCACCTACGAAAGAAAGCGAACCTCTAGAAGTTATCCCCACACCCGAAATAGAACTTACCCCAATACCTAAAGAAGTCGAACCAATTCCTATACCCGAAATAGAAGTTACTCCAACACCTGAAGAAGTTGAACCGACTCCTATACCCAAGGTAGAACTCACACCAGAACAAAGCTTGATTGCGTCAATTCAAGAGCAAATAACCCAACAGAGCGATAGCTTTTCTAATGGCTTAATTCAATCAGTTCAAGCTAATTTCACTGGTGGTAGTCTAATTATTCAAGTTAAAGACGATTGGTATAGTCTTGGACAATTGGAGCAAGCTAAATTATCCCAAAAGTTACTTGATGAGTCGCAAAACTTAGATTTTACGCACCTAGAAATTACCGATTCTCAAGGAACTTTGTTAGCGAGAAATCCGGTAGTAGGCAAAAATATGATTGTGTTTAAGCGGGTTTAACTTGCGATCGCATTTCTGTAGGCTTTAACTTGCAAATCTATTCCGGTAATTGCTGTACCCACAACTACCGCGTAAGCTCCTAATTCTAAAGCTTGACGTGCCATTTGCGGAGAAGAAACGCCACCTTCACAAATAGCGGGAATATTTAGTTTAACTATTTGACTCAATAGTTCAAAGCCTGGAGGCGTTAAACTCATTGTTTGGCTGGTGTAGCCGTACAAAGTAGTCCCGATGATGTCTGCACCTGCGTTTATAGCTGACTTCGCATTTTCAATTGTATCTACGTCTGCCATTACGGGTTTACCCAACTCTTTGTGAATTGCACTAATTAAACTCGTAATAGTTTCACCTTGGGGACGTTCTCTTGTTGTGGCATCTATAGCAATGATATCTGCACCCGCTTGAGAAACCGCCTCAGCATGATGAAATTGCGGCGTAATGTACACGTCATATCCTGATATTATTTGCTTCCACAACCCAATTATGGGGGCATTGCAGCGCTGTTTGACGGCTTGAATGTGGGCGGGGGTATCGATTCTAATTGCTACTGCACCTTGGTTTATCGAGGCAGTAGCGATCGCGGCAATTATACTTGGTTCAGATAATGGAGAATTTGCAGGCGCTTGACAAGAGACAATTAAGCCATGACGCATTGGCTCAATAAGTTTAGTAAAATCAACAGGCATAAAAAATAATTAGGGCTTAAAAATAGCATTCTAAGCCCTAATGTTTGTTAAATATATTTATTACCTAGCAATTTAAGCGTTGGCTGCAGCTACTTCTCTTTCTACCAGATCCTCAACAATGGGCTTGCGCGAAGTTAAGTCAAACTTGTAACTATCGGGGAGAATGTGTAACTTAGCCCCACAAATTGCCAAGGCTTCATCTTTGAGAATTTCACCGATATTTGTGTGTACTATATCTGCTACATCTACGATGGTTACAGCACCTTCTCCCACTACTTGCAACTTATTGTTCTGCACTACTACAGAAGTATTTTCATCAATTCCAATACCTAATACGGCGGGTTGCTGTGCTAAAGCCGAAAGTAAACGCCCCAAACGTCCCCGTTGCAAAAAGTGTTGATCTATTACTATTCCGGGCAGAAAACCCATACCAGGAGCCATTTCCACCACATTAACGCGCGGGTTTGTTTCGGAATCTCCTTCAACAATCATCACGTCAGGCATCATTGCCGCACCCGCACTTGTACCCGCAACAATTATTCCTTCTTGATAGCGTTTATGAATAGCTGCGTCGATTTCGGTATCTTTAAGGATGCTAGTAATTCGAGATTGATCTCCCCCAGTAAAAAATACTCCTGTAGCTTTTTCTACGGCTTCTAAATAGGTCGATGAGCTTGCATCTTCGCGCTGGACAGTATCTACTATCCGAATATCCTCTGCTCCTAAGCGCTCAAATACTCTAATATAGTTTTCTCCTACTTCTCTAGGCATTTCTGTCGCTACCGTCATTACTACGATTCGCGCATTTACCCCCCCAGCACGACGTACAAATTCTCGCAGGATTTTGCAATCTCCCTCTTTGTCTTCCGCACCGCCAATAATTAATAGCTGTCCACTGCTTTCACTCACAACAATATTCCTTCAAGCATTTGTTAGTATTTTTAATAAAGCATGACGAAATTGCCGATTAAAACTGCTATTCGGTAGATATCTATACAGAACTCTGGAATCTTTTGAGGTAGAAAAAGTTGAAAGCGCTGCGCGGATCGCATTCAATAAAAAAGATGGTGTCATCCATCTCTAACAAAACTAATTTTAAAAGCAGTTATCTTAAAAATTATTCCACTGAAAGACTCCGCTCAATCAAGTCGTTGAGGAAATCTCTAGCTCTTTCTAAAGGTAGATGTCTAGGTTTTCCCTCGTAGACAATTTGATATTCATTGTCATCAGGCCCATCGCCGTAACCCGCAATTAACTTGAGGTGAAAAGCTTTATCAGCCAGTCCTTTAATTTCCTCTCTGAGTTCAGCTTCTTGGGGAGATATATTTGGCTGTCTCATAAATGGATTTTCTGAAGTGTTTTGTATATTGTTTACCAAAAGCGTGATGTCTTACACCTTTCAAAAGTTATATCTTCAATAGAGGGCGTTTAGTTAAAAGGAGAATTTTTTGTGGTTCAAGCTCGTAGTATGGAAACAGTTCGCGTTAATGCGAGAAAATCTGACGCATTCGACATTTTCAATCTCAAGCACTATCAGGGAGCAAACCCTTATTTAGAAACGGGAGCATTGGTATTTAGTTTCGCGCTGACGGGATACGAAAAACCTTTGGAAATTGAGGAGTATTTACAGATAATTGGCGATTATTATCCCCAAATGCTCAATGTTGAAGGTGGTTATAATTCCTACGCGCAATTGTTCGCCCGCACGGTTGCAGAAGTGGGACAGCTAGATATGGGTTTGCACTTGGATAAATGGAGTTGCAACCCTGGGGAAGAGGAATCAGTTATTAGCGTCCAATCTCTACATGCTAGAACGAGTAGGTCGGTGGTTTACTTTGTGTGGGACTGGTTTGAGGCGATGACTCAAAACCAATCTATTATGTTTGACGAGCAGATTAGAGCCATTCAAGATATATTTAGGCGCTCGGTTTATGGTGGCCCTACAGTTTACGCTTTATTACGCACCGCCGCCGTTAAAGATATTCCTACTTTCTACTTGTGGGATGAAGGTTTGATGCAGTACGGCTATGGCAAAAAACAAGTTCGCGGTATAGCAACTACTTTTGATAGCGATAGTCATATAGATTCAGACTTTACTACTCGCAAAGATGATTGCAAAGCTTTTTTAAATACTCTGGGCTTTCCCGTACCTACAGGAAGTATTGTTACAACTCGCGACGAAGCAATTTCTGTAGCTAAAAGTATCGGCTATCCGGTTGCTGTGAAGCCTGTAGTCGGTCATAAAGGGATTGGCGTAACGGCGGATGTTCAAGACTCAGAGGAATTGAAGGCGGCTTTTTCACGGGCGGTAAAGGCGATTCCTGATGAGCAACTAACGCGGGTAATTGTCGAAACAAGTGTTTCGGGGGCAGATTTTCGTTTGCTGTGCGTCAACGGTAGATTTGTCGCCGCTACGGAGCGCCGCCCTGCTTGGGTAGAAGGTGATGGAAGATTAAGTATTGACGAATTAATTGAGCGGGAAAATCGCACTAAAGCTCGCAGAGATACGCCAACTTCGGCTTTGAGTAAAATTCAGCGCGATGAGGCGATGGAGTTGTTTTTAGAAGAGCAAGGTTTGACTTTAGATAGCGTCATCGAAAAAGGTAGGATAGTTTATCTGCGAAAAGTTGCCAATTTGTCGGCGGGTGGGGTGAGCATCGATGCAACCTCAAAAGTACATCCTGATAATATTGTGTTGGCGCAAGATATTGCCCAGCATTTTAGATTAACTTGTTTGGGAATAGATGCGATCGCCCAGTCCTTGTCTAAATCCTGGAAAGCTGGCGGCTTCGGCATTTTGGAGATAAATTCCGCTCCTGGTATTTTTATGCACCTTAACCCAGCAACGGGAGAAAGTGTGGATGTTCCGGCGCGAATTTTAGAAACATTTTTTGCTTCTGATAGCGATGCTAAAATTCCCTTAATTACTTTTAACCTCATTGGGATAGAGGAATTAGAAGCAATCATCGATCACATTCTCTTACAACACCCCGATTGGACAATTGGCGCGGTTTGTAAGGAGGGAGTATTTATCAATCGTTCGGAAAAGAACCTAAATAAAGACTACAACAGCAACGTGCAAAACTTGCTCCGCAACCCCAAGCTTGACTTACTAATAGCCGAATATCAGGGAAATATTCTTGAAAGAGAGGGGATGTTTTACACAGGTAGCAACATAGTGATTTTGGATAATCCCACCGATGTCGAAGGGATGTTAGCGCGGGATGTGAGGGGAGATGGAATTTTGGTTATAAAGGAGAATAATAGTATCTCTATTAAACGCCAAGGTTTGATTGAGCAATACGAACTTGGGGAAAACGAGCCATTTTCTCGCGTCTACCTTAAAGAAATTGCTACTATTTTGTAGCTCTTACTTTCAAAAAAACATCGTGCATCGGATTAGCGCCACACCAGGAGGTTGGAATCCTCAAGCTGAAGGAGTAATCTTTATAGAACAAACTCCCGCTCCTATAGTATTGCTGACGGCGGCGGATACAGATATTCAAACTATCTCCGCCGCCGCACGTAAGTTACCTGTTGGGTTTCCAGCCTTGCGGGTTGCCAATCTTTTGCAATTGCAGCAACAGCTAACTATTGATACCTACGCTGAAGAAGTTTTAGAAAAAGCTGAAGTAATTATTTTGCGGTTGCTGGGGGGGCGTTCTTATTGGAATTACGGCTTAGAAGTAGTGCAGGAAACTGTACAAAAAACAGGTGCAGCTTTAATTGTTATTCCTGGAGACGATCGCACTGATCCTGAATTAATTACTCATTCTACCGTTGCTTTATCTACTGTCAATCAGTTATGGCGCTATTTTACTGAGGGTGGAGTTGAGAATATTATTCACGCTTTACAGTTTGTTTGCGATTGCACTTTAAAAAATTCTACGTTTTTCAATCCACCACCGCCCCAAAATGTTCCTCGCGTGGGTTTGTATCCTTATAAAGCTATTTCTGATGCACCGAAAGTTGGCATTTTATTCTACCGCGCTCATTATTTAGCCGGGAATACACTCCCCATTGAAGCACTTTGTCAAGCTTTGACAGCGAGGAATTTACAAGCAATCCCCATATTTGTATCTTCTTTGCGTGACTTGGAAGTGCAAGGGGAGTTATTAGAATATTTACAAGACGTTGATTTACTTCTCAATACAACTAGCTTTTCTTTGGCG
This sequence comes from Chroococcus sp. CMT-3BRIN-NPC107, assembly GCA_019359635.1. Lineage (GTDB taxonomy): Bacteria > Cyanobacteriota > Cyanobacteriia > Cyanobacteriales > Chroococcidiopsidaceae > Aliterella. Next base: position 3,185 of record JAHHGY010000001.1, on the reverse strand, counting down.
CGGTTGGAGACGGAAACGCCGCAATTAGATTTGTGGAAAAAGCTAGATATTCCAGTATTGCAAGCAATTTTTAGTAGCGGTACAGCCGAAAGTTGGGAATCGCAGTTGCAAGGACTTTCACCCCGCGATTTGGCGATGAATGTAGCTTTACCAGAAGTAGACGGGAGAATTATAAGTAGAGCAATTTCTTTTAAAGGAGTAGAAGCGCAAAACCCAGACTTAGAGACAGATGTAGTAGTTTATCAACCAAAAAGTAATCGCATTGATTTTGTTGCAGACTTAGCATTAAAATGGGTATGTCTGCGTAACTCTCCACCTCAAGAGCGAAAAATTGCGCTGATTTTAGCAAACTATCCTAACCGCGATGGAAGGTTAGCTAATGGTGTCGGGTTGGATACTCCCGCTAGTTGCATAGAAATTTTGAAAGCTTTGCAGTCTGAGGGTTACGAGGTAAAAGACTTACCCGCTAGTAGTGACGAATTGATGCAACTATTAGTGTCTGGAGTCACTAACGATCCTGAAGGACGAGAATTGAGAAAAGTTAGGCAATCTTTAAAAAGCGCCGAGTACGAGGAGTATTTTGCAAGTCTACCAGCAGGAGTAAAAAAAGGAATATGCGATCGCTGGGGTAGCGTCAAAGATAACTTTGCAATTTCTGGGGTGCAGTTAGGTAACGTATTTGTAGGGATTCAGCCATCTAGAGGCTACGACAAAGACCCAAGTTTAAATTATCACGCCCCAGATTTAGAACCTACCCACGATTATCTAGCTTTTTACTATTGGGTGCGAGAGGTATTTGGCGCTAATGCGATAGTGAGTGTCGGTAAACATGGCAATTTAGAATGGTTGCCTGGTAAGAGTGTAGCTTTATCTAATGAGTGTTACCCAGAAGTTGCTTCTGGGGCAATGCCACATTTTTACCCGTTTATTGTCAACGATCCGGGGGAGGGATCGCAAGCCAAACGTCGCGCCCAAGCGGTAATTTTAGACCATCTCACGCCGCCCATGACTCGCGCCGAACTTTATGGGGGTTTGCAGCAATTGGAAGGGTTGGTTGATGAATATTATGAGGCGCAAGGTTTAGATCCGGTGCGAGTTCCCATTTTACGCGATCGCATTATGCAGTTAGTTACCCAAGAAAACCTAGCCGTCGATACTTCTACCGAACTATCGTCAATTTTGACTTATCTAGACAGCTATTTGTGCGAACTAAAAGAAGCCCAAATTCGGGATGGTTTGCATATTTTTGGGCAATGTCCCCAAGGTAGACAGTTGATAGATTTAATTGTGGCGATTTCTCGTCAGCCTAGTAATGGCAGAATTGGGTTAACGTCTGCAATCGCAACAGATTGGGGTTTAGATTTTGCACCGCTAACTACAGACTTGGGACTTCCTTTATCTGCAAAGTCTCAGCAAATCCTGACCGATAAAAATTATTGTTGTCGGACGGTGGGGGATGCGGTGGAAGTTATCGAAGAATATGCAGCTTGTTTAGTTGAAAATGCGATTACCCAGGGGGTAGCGCCAAGGGCGATCGCCAAGGTCGAAAATGTCCCGTTTATGGACTGGATAAATGAATTTTTGCTTCCAGCTTTGCAACAAACCAATCGAGAAATTTCCAATTTATTGCACGGACTTGATGGCGGCTATATTCCTAGCGGTGCTTCGGGTGCGCCTACGCGGGGTCGTCCAGATGTTTTACCAACGGGACGTAATTTTTATTCGGTAGATATTCGCGGTATTCCGACGGAAACAGCCTGGAGTATTGGCAAAAAGGCAGCAGAAGTATTAATTGAACGCTATACCCAAGAAAACGGCGAATATCCCCAAACGTTGGGCTTATCTGTATGGGGAACTTCGACTATGCGGACGGGAGGCGATGATATTGCGGAAGCCTTAGCATTACTTGGAGTACAGCCTGTTTGGGATGGAGTTTCGCGGCGAGTAGTAGACTTTGAAATTTTGCCCTTATCAATGTTAGGTCGCCCCCGCGTAGATGTAACTCTGAGGATTTCGGGCTTTTTCCGCGATGCTTTTCCCAATTTAATCGATTTATTTGATGCGGCGGTGACAAAAGTAGCAGCGTTAGAAGAAGCTGAAGACCAAAACCCCATAGCGGCGAAAGTAAAAAGTGAAGTGCAGACATGGTTAGCATCGGGTAAAAGTTTAGAACAAGCGCAAATAAACGCTCATTACCGAGTCTTCGGTTCTAAACCTGGGGCTTATGGTGTGGGTTTGCAAGGCTTAATTGAGGCGCAAAATTGGAACGATGACAGCGATTTAGCCCGTGCATATATCAATTGGAGTTGTTACGCCTATTCTGGCAAAAAAGCGGAAAGTTGGGGGGAGCGGTCTCCCTCCCCCAACCTTTTCAAGATAGAAGGTCGATCTGCGCCAGAAGCTTTTGAACAAAGGCTTAAAGGTATGCAAATTGTATTGCACAATCAAGATAACCGCGAACACGATTTGCTAGATTCTGATGATTATTATCAGTTTCAAGGCGGCTTAACGGCGGCGGTAAGGTCACTAACAGGTAAAAATCCTCAAACTTATTTTGGCGATAATTCCATTGCAGCTAATCCGCGCGTCCGTCAACTAAAGGAAGAAATCGCCAGAGTGTATCGTTCTCGCGTCGTCAATCCTAAGTGGATTAGCGGGGTAATGCGTCACGGCTACAAAGGCGCCTTTGAAATGGCGGCGACGGTAGATTATCTATTTGCTTACGATGCTACAACCCGTTGCGTTGAAGACTATATGTATCAAGGTGTGGCGGATGCTTATTTATTCGATCCTGCCGTGCAAGATTTTGTGCAAGATAAAAACCCTTGGGCGTTGCGAGACATGGCGGAACGATTGTTAGAAGCACATCAACGGGGTTTGTGGCAAGGTGTTGATGCTCAAATGATCGATAAATTGCGAAGTCTCGTTCATCAAGCAGAAGCGATCGTTGAGGAGAAATAGTAAGTATTGGATCAAATATCAAAATGTCTCAGCTAATGTTTCTCAAAGCTTAGAAACTGTAACTTCAATCGGATAATATTTCAATGAATATACTAAAAATAACCTGAGTTCGGGTTAAGCAGAGGGAGGTAAAGCCCATTCTAAATGAAGAGAAGGCTTTTTAGGCTGATAACAGTAGGCAATCAAACCGCACAGGACGTTAACGGCAAAATTGACAGGACGGC
>JAHHGY010000100.1 GCA_019359635.1 Chroococcus sp. CMT-3BRIN-NPC107 | reverse complement strand
GATCTGCGTGCCTTGACTCGTTACTGGGTTTTTGAGAGTTGGGAGCATTTGCTCACCTTTATGATTGAGGGACTAGAGTTGCAAATCCCGCCTAACTCTAGTTAAATTCCATAATGAGAATTGCTGTTGCTTTAGGGGTAAAAGTTGCCTTAGAAAGCGCCAACAACTAGCTTTCGGCAAACTCTAAAGCTTCGCCGCGCACTTGTGTATCTACTTTGCCATTTTCGTAAACAATTTGACCGCCAACGATAGTAATTACCGGCCATCCGGTGAGATTCCAGCCTTCAAAAGGACTCCAGCCGCACTTAGTTAGCAATTCCTCTCGGACGACAGGGCGATAAGTATTTAAGTCTACCAATACTAAATCGGCATCATAACCAGGAGAAATTACACCTTTGTTGGCAATTTTGTATCCTTTCGTAACGGCGGTAGACATCCAATTTGCTACTTGTGCCACTGTACACCGCCCCTGCATTGCCGCCGTTAACATCAATGGCAGCGATGTTTCTACTCCAGGCATTCCTGACGGCGTGTTGGGGTATTGTTGAGCTTTTTCCTCTAGAGTATGGGGTGCGTGATCGGTAGCAATAAAGTCTATAACTCCATCTAACAAAGCTTGCCAGAGAACTTCGTTATCGTGGGGTGACCTCAGGGGTGGGTTCATCTGCGCCCAAGTGCCAATAGTATCGTAAGCATTAGTATTTAATAGCAAGTGCTGCGGCGTTACTTCCGCCGTTACCCAGTTTGGTTTTTGCTGACGCAAAAAATCTGCTTCTTCGGCAGTGGACATATGCAAAATATGCAGGCGGCGTTGATACTTATTGGCGAGTTTTACTGCAAGTTGAGTAGCAAGTAGAGCCGTCTGATTATCTTGAATTTGCGAATGAATTTTTGGATCGTGGATTCCCGCAAACTGCGATCGCCTTTGTTCGATTCTAGCCCGATCTTCGGCATGAACCGCAATTAAACGCTTTCCTTGAGCAAAAATTGCTTCTAAAGCAGATTCTGTATCTACGAGCAAAGGCCCGTGCATCGAACCCATGAAAATCTTGATACCTGGTGTTGGATGAGCGGTTAATAAGTCTGGTAAATTTTCGGCAGTAGCACCAATAAAAAAACCATAGTTGACTACGCACTTTTGCGCCGCCCGTTGTAACTTGTCATCAAGCGCTTCTTGAGTGATGGTTAGTGGGCGAGTGTTTGGCATTTCTAGAAAAGAGGTCACTCCACCCTTAGCACAAGCACAACTAGCGGTAAACAAGTCTTCTTTGTGTTCTAAACCAGGTTCGCGAAAGTGTACTTGGGGGTCAATTACTCCTGGCAACAAAGTTAAACCCTTTGCGTCTAGTTCTTTAATCCCTGGAGCGGTAATTTCTGGAGCAACTTGGACAATGGAGCGATCGCCAATCAGCACATCTCCTACCAGAAATTCTCCATCCGGGAGCATAATTGTAGCGTGGCGAATAACTAAGCTGGAATTAAAGGACATGGCAATCTCAAACAGGTAAAAAATTGAAGCAACTTTTGAAGTTAGATTTTATGGGCTGTAGTTGTCGCGACATATGTTCTTGAGAAAACTTTAAACTTAATATAGTAGAGTATTTAAGAAAAATTTAGCTAAAAATTATTACTTAGGCTATTAAATATATATGTCCCGCAAGTTAAAGCAAGTGTCTGATAACAATTCTCAAAAAGAGCGTGAAGGTTCATGGCTGGGCGAGCTAGTTAGAACAATCGCCCTAAGTATTATTCTTTCCTTGGGAATTCGTACCTTTGTCGCTGAAGCACGATGGATTCCTACAGGCTCAATGTTACCAACTTTACAAATCAACGACAAATTGATTATCGATAAAGTAAGCTATCGCCTCCAAGCACCGCAACGAGGAGATATTGTAGTATTTATGCCTCCTAATAGCGCTAAAGTTTGTTCTCAAATTGGTTCTCCAACAACGGCAGGAGAAGCTGTAGATCCTTGGCATCCCGATCCCAATAAGTCAGAAGTTCCTCAAATCAAGGATGCTTATATCAAACGGCTGATCGGCGTACCCGGAGACAAAATCTACGTTACCCAGGGGCGAGTTTATATCAACGATCGCGCTTTATCTGAAGAATACATTGCCGATGCGCCCAACTACGAACTAGGTCCGATTACCGTACCGCAAAATTTTTACCTAATGCTGGGCGACAACCGTAACAATAGCTGCGACAGTCATATGTGGGGTTTTGTCCCTAAAAATCAAATTATTGGTCGTGCTGTAGTCCGCTTTTGGCCTCCCAATCGTCTTGGCGAATTAAACTAAAAGTTACTTACCCAAGTTTGAATCGCTCGTCCGGTCATTTTTTGACCTAGCCAGGGAGTATTCGTAGCTAAAGACTTGAGAGTTTTAGCTTCTACAAGCCAAGAATGCTGAGGCGCGAATAAAGTAAGCTCGGCCGGATTGCCAGGGCAGATTTCTTTAATAGTTTGTTGCAAACAAGTAGCCGGATTCAGACTGAGGCAACGCCATAATTCTAAAGGCGACCATTGACCGCTTTCGACCAAATCTTGCCATAGCAAACCTAAAGCTAGTTCAAATCCGATCGCTCCGGGTGGTGCTTCAGCAAAGGCAACGGTTTTTTCTTCGTAGGTATAGGGAGCCAAGTCGAGAGAAATCGCATCTATTATCCCCAAACGTACAGCTTCTTGTAAAGCTAGACGATCGCGCGGATTGCCCAAAGGTGGTTCTAGACGCAAATTAGGATCGTAGTTGTAATGAGATTTGGTATCGAGTAATAAGTGCATCCAGCTAGTGCTGGCGGTAATCGGCAATCCCCGGTCTTTTGCTTGGGTAATTAGTTGAACGCCGCGCTCGGTTGAAACTCGCATGATATGAACCGGAGTGCCAATTGCCCCTACTAACTCTAATACCGCCGCCATTGCCGTTGTTTCTGAAAAGGCAGGATTACCTGGCAAACCTAAAATTATCGAGTCTGTACCCTCGCGCATCACCCCATTGCCTGCCAATAGGCGGTCGCAACACCACAAAGCTACAGGCTTACCCATAGGCTTTAAATACTCTAATAACCGCCGGAGCAATACTAAATTTTGCAGGGGTTTACCATCAGCAAAACCTACAGATTCCGCCGCCAGGTCGGCAAATTCGGTCATTTGCTGTCCTTGGACACCGATAGTTAATGCGCCCCAAACATACATTTTAGGTAATCGAGCGCTTAATTCTCGCCTTTTTTGATTTATGCCAGCGATCGCTGCTGGATTATCTAAGCTAGGCATAGTATCGGGCAAAATACACAACCTCGTAAAACCTCCCGCCGCCGCCGCCTCCAGCATTGATGACAAAGTTTCTCTAGTTTCAAAACCAGGTTCTCCAGAATAGCTGTACAAATCTATTAACCCAGATCCCAATACTAAACCGCGACAGTCGCGCACGTGAGTTTCGCTAGACCACTCAGTAATATTGTCTTGTACCGCCTTAATCGTTCCATCGCATATTTCCACATCAGCAATGCGATCGCTTTTGGCAACAGGATCTATTACCCGCACTTGTTGTAGCAATTCGCTAGTCATACTTTTAGGAGTTTAGCTTCACAACGCACCCGCCGCAGTTTTGTCTAATACGCCACCGCCTAAATGAGTCGTAATATTCATTGCTTGCAATATAGGTAAACCATCTAACCCTTGAGGATAGTCAATTACACTTACAGCCCCATTGCCTTGGCGAAAGTTCCAGAAATATTTGTTATCCAAACCTAAAATATGGCATAGCAAAACTTTATTCGTAGCATCGTGAGCCACTACTAAACCTGTTGACAACTGCTGGTTAAGGGTAGACGTAACAATTTGCTGCCAAGCCTTGACACTGCGATCGCGTACCTGTTCTAAATTCTCGCCTTCAGGCATCAGCACCTCTTGGGGTACACTCCGCCACCGCTCCAATTCTCCAGGATAAGTTTGCTCGATTTCTGTTTCTAATTTTCCTTCCCATAATCCGTGACCGATTTCTCTTAAGCCATCTAGCAATTGCAATTCAATGTGGGGGTGAGAGTGCAAAATAATTTCGGCGGTTTCTTTAGGACGTAGCATCGGACTACTATAAGCAAAATCAAGTTTTACACCCTTAAGAAACTCTTGAGCTAGGCGAGATTGCGATCGCCCATTATCGTTTAAAGGTACATCTATTTGTCCTTGAAACTTAGTTTGGCGATTCCACTCAGTTTCACCATGACGTACCAGCAATAACCTTACGCCTCGATGATTTGGGCGCAAAGAAGGCAATACATCACCCAAATGCCCGGTTTGATTCATTGATTCTAATTGGACGGGTCCCAATTCTCCCGAAAAATTCAGGACGCTAATGCCACAATTAGATTGCTGAATAGAGTGATAGCGATCGGGGGCAATTCCTAGCGCCGTGCTAATCAAACCTCGATTAATGCCGTTATGCCCGACAATTAAAATCGTTTCTCCATCATGGCGCGATAGTATTTCCTGCCAAAATTGCCGTGCCTGTTCGTACAGCGATAAGACTGGAAAAAATTTTTTCTCGCCTCCGGTGCTTTGAGGTAAGAGCATCATAAATTCGTCAGGATGCTGTTTCCACAAACGATAATCTTCACCCAAATTATCTTTGACCTCTTGAGAAAGCATACCCTCCCACAAAGGCAAGTCAATTTCTTTTAAATTATCGGTAGTTTGAATTTGAGTAGGGGTGGCTAAACACTGCCCGATGACTTCTGCCGTTGTTTTTGCTCGTTGTAAAGGACTGCTATAAATTGCTGCAAACTTGAGGTGACTGAGGGCATTACCAGTTTTTAAGGCATCATCACAACCTTTTTGAGTCAAAGTTGAAACATCGCTGCGCCCTTGAATGCGCCGCTCGGTGTTGTAAGTGCTTTGACCGTGGCGGACAACGATCGCGCGAGTAGTCAATCTTTTTCTCCTTGTGAACGCAAGACAAATCAGCGTCATTTTATCAGACAGTTAGCTTGCTACTCAATTTTTTTTCTCATTTAGGCAATTAGAGGGCAAAATGTCATAATGCAATTTGTGGCGATTTCCTCCGGGATAGCTCTGCCTCACGCACTTTTTAGCAATTCAAGATTTATGACAATTAAGCGGTTAATTTTAAGTCTGCTCACTATAGCAATTATTTTCTTGGCTGGAAGCAGCCTGTGGGCAAGTTTGCAGCAACCCCAAATTCAGAGCCGCTTAGAACTATACCAAACTAATTTATTACTTCGCGCCCAACAGTTGCCTGCTCAAAACGCCGAGCCAAATCTTACCAAAGCTAGTAAAACTCTCCTTGGCGATAATCCCTTGCAAGCTGCAACCAAGCAGTACCAAGATGCTTTAAAATCTGCGCAGACAAATTTAAACAAAGCTGAAAATCAAGCGGCACAACTAGCCCAAAAACCTAGCAACACGCCAGTACCCAAACTCGATTCCCAACTTGCCCCGATTATCGACACTTCTCGCTCCTCGCAGCAAAAACAATTATCTAAATCCGTCACTGAAATTCAAAAATTAATTGCTGAACTAAATTTACGCTTAGGAATTCTTCAAGTACAGCAACAGCAAATTGAGCCAGCAGTTCAAACATGGCTTAATGTTATTAATTCTCCTCCAGATAACTTTCTAGGGTCTACAGCTTCAGTTTTGATAGGGTTGTGGAGCAATCCCCCTCAGCTACTCCCGGATGCTGAAGTTTTAATTCAAACTAACTTAGAAGGTTGGTTTCAAGGGCGCGCTCTAACTCAGCTTTACGAACTACAGCAGCGCTTTGACGAGCAATCGCTCTTGCAAGCAAGCGAACAAGAGCAAGCTCAAGCAGCATTGTTGAAACTAGCTATTATTAGCAGTATTCCCGCCGTAACTGGTTTGATTGGCTTGATATTATTAATTTACTTATTTATTAATCGCCTCACGAAAGGCAAAGAATCTGTAATATCTCAAAATGGCGAGTTGCTATGGTCAACTCCTTGGGATTGGGAAATAATTTGGCAAGTATTTATAGTCGGCTTTTTTTTGATGGGACAGATAATTGTCCCGCTTATATTTTCTTTATTGCAAATTAAGCCCGCCGTTGCTAGTGTCCGAGTCCAAGCTTTATATACTTTGGCAACTTACTTGTTTCTAGCCCTTGGTGCTGTTACGGTACTTTACTTATCAATCAAGAAATTTTTGCCTTTGCCCCCAAGTTGGTTTCGTTTCAAGCTACGGGGAAATTGGCTTTTGTGGGGTATAGGAGGCTACTGCGCTGCATTACCTTTAGTAATTATTGTATCTCTACTCAATCAAAAACTATGGCAAGGGCTGGGTGGTAGCAATCCTTTACTATCATTGGTTCTAGAAGGGCAAGATAAGATAGCACTTGCTATATTTTTCTTTACAGCAGCCGTCGCTGCACCGTTATTTGAGGAGTTTTTGTTTAGAGGTTTTTTATTACCTTCATTAACTCGTTACTTTTCTGTATGGCAAGCCATTTTACTTAGTGCTTTTCTATTTGCTATTGCTCACTTGAGCTTGTCGGAAGTGTTGCCATTAATGGTTTTAGGCATAGTGCTAGGGGTAGTATACACGCGATCGCGCAACCTCCTTGCTCCTATATTGCTTCACAGTCTTTGGAATAGCGGTACTCTTGTTAGTTTATTTATTTTGGGAAGTGGCTCAACTTGATAATCACAGCAAAAATCAATAGAATAAAATTGATAGATTTATTTCTTTTTGCAGATACGAAGGCAACATTATTAAGCTTTACTGTTTAACTAACATCGTAAAAACTTATTAAAAAATAAAGTTTTGTATAAATAGAAAAAAGTTTTTTGGTTGTTATTGGTATGTTTACGTGAAAAGCCGCGACTTAAAACAGCTACTACGTGAGCCAAAAAGGTGAAAGATGTTTACAAAAACACTAAAACAGGTTTCAAAGCCTATGCTAGGCAGGATGCTAATTCGTAAAGGACTAATTTCAACAACTGAATTACAAGAAGCTTTAGTCGTCCAAAACAAAACTGGTAAAAAATTGGGCGAGGTTTTAGTAGAAAAGCAAATAGTTTCTTCCGATAAAGTTAACCAAGCCCTGACAGAACAAAATGTTCGGCTAGGAGAGATTTTAGTTGGTGAAGAACTAATAACTCAAGAACAATTAAATCAAGTATTGACAGAACAATATCTTAAAAATAAAAAGTTAGGCGAGTTATTACTGGAAAAAAAATTAGTTACTACAGAACAATTAGAAAAGACACTAAGAAAGCAATACTGGCAGAAAAACGGCTTTTGGCTAATCTCTTAGTAGTCATAGTTTACAAGAAGATTAACGATCACCAACAAAAAAGTACCTGCTACCACAGGTACTTTTTTGTTGGTAAATAATTAAATACAGATTGGTTGAGTTTGACTACTTCACTATTAGCGCAGAAACGCTAAAGTAAAAAAGTATTAAGCTGTTGTAACACAAGAAACTGCCAATTCTATGCAACTTGCCCCCTCTGCGTCCAACCACACGGCACTACCATCAACGAGTAAGACAATTATCTTAGATATTACTGGGATGAAGTGCGGCGGTTGCGTTAAAACCGTAGAAAAACAACTAGCAAAGTATCCAGGAGCGATCGCAACCAGTGTAAACTTGGTGACAGAAGTTGCGATAGTCGAGTGTCAGCCTAGTGTAGAGCCGCAGGAACTAGCAGAATGGTTAACGGCGGTGGGTTTTCCTACCCAACCTCGCAACGCTACCGTAGAGACGCTAACGGGAGAAGACCTTAGCGAAAGACAGCGACGAGACTCGCGTTCAGCTTTAAAACAATTATTTTTAGCATTGCTATTACTAATTCTTTCTAGCTTAGGACATCTGCCTGAAAGCTTATTAGCTCTACCTATATTAAGAAATATTTGGTTGCATTGGGGACTTGCAACCCTTACCCTACTCATTCCCGGCAGACCAATAATAGTTGAAGGTTGGCAGGGTTGGCGACGTAATGCGCCAAATATGAATACTTTGGTAGCCTTAGGAACTTTAACAGCTTACACAACAAGTGTAATTGCTTTATTATTTCCCCCCTTGGGCTGGGAATGCTTCTTTGATGAGCCAGTCATGCTACTAGGGTTTATCCTGCTAGGCAGAACTCTAGAACAACAAGCTAAAGGTCAAGCTGCCACCGCCTTTAAGCAATTATTGGCACTACAACCACAGCTTGCAAGACTCATTTCACCCCAGGCAACCTCTATAGATAATAATTTTTACTCTACTTCTAGTGTTGAAATTCCTGCCTCTCAAGTGCGGGTAGGAGAATGGATACAAGTCTTACCAGGAGAAAAAATACCTGTAGATGGGGAAATAGTAGCAGGGCGCACAACCGTAGATGAATCAATGCTAACTGGAGAGGCATTTCCAGTAATTAAGCAGCTAGGGGATACTGTTACTGCCGGAACGTTGAATCAGTTTAGCGCTTTTGCGCTGCAAGCAACTCGTACCGGAGCAGACACTACTTTAGCGCAAATAGTCGCCTTAGTAGAAGCCGCCCAAATTCGCAAAGCTCCCGTCCAAAAATTAGCTGATACTGTAGCCGGGTATTTTACCTATGGAGTATTGGCAGCATCAATATTAACTTTTTTATTTTGGTACTTTATTGGTACGCATATTTGGACGGAGGTATTGCTACCTGCACAGATGAGCAGTCACGATATGACTCTCCATGCCCAACCCCTAGCCAATGCCCAATTGCTCCAACCTTCGCCGTTACTATTAAGCTTAAAACTAGCCATAGCGGTTATGGTAGTAGCTTGTCCTTGCGCGATGGGACTTGCAACACCAACAGCAATTTTAGTTGGTACGGGAGTCGGAGCGCAAAAGGGATTACTGATTAAAGGCGGAGATGTATTAGAAAGAGTACACCAGCTAGATACAGTAGTTTTTGATAAAACTGGCACTCTAACTAGCGGACATCCTGCTGTTACCGATGTTGTAGTTATTCAAAGTAATAATTTAATATCGTCAGAAAGCGAACTGTTGCACCTAGCCGCAGTAGTAGAAAGCGGAACTTGTCACCCTTTAGCAACGGCAATTGTTCAAGCAGCTAAAGAGCAAAATTTATTTATTTTTACCGCGAAAGAATTCTATACCGAGCCAGGGTTAGGAGTATCGGCGGTAGTAGAAGGCAAGCAAGTTTTATTGGGTAATTATCAGTGGCTAAGTCAGAATAATATTACTATTAGCCCACAAGTGCGATCGCAAAGTCTAACTTTAGCAGCCGTAGGAAAAACCGTAGTATTTGTAGCTCATAACCGTCAATTGTTAGGGTTAATAGCTGTTAGCGATACTTTAAGAACCGAGGCGCACAGCACCGTAGAGCAATTACGCTTAATGGGTTTAAAAGTTGTCATGTTGAGTGGGGATACTCTAGAAGTAGCTAAGGTAGTAGGCGCGCAATTAGGCATAAAAAAAGCTGATATTATTGCCGAAGTGCGCCCCGCCGCAAAAGCCCAAGCAATTCAACAACTTCAAGCTCAAGAACGTCGTGTGGCTATGGTGGGAGATGGTATTAATGATGCTCCAGCTTTATCGCAAGCAGATGTAGGTATTGCCCTCAAAGCCGGAACCGAGGTAGCGATGGAAGCTGCTCAAATTGTTTTAATGCGCGACTCTTTAACTGATGTTGTCGCCGCAATTATTCTTAGTCGGGCGACTTTTTTAAAAATTCGCCAAAACCTATTTTGGGCCTTTGCTTACAATACCCTTGGTATTCCTATTGCTGCGGGTTTGCTATTACCTAGCTTTGGTTTTGTGCTTAATCCTGCCGCCGCCGGGGCATTGATGGCGTTTAGCTCTGTTAGCGTAGTCACAAACTCTTTGTTACTGCGTCGCCTGAAAGATCGCCTTGTATAAAATTGGGAAACAATTATCCTTATTCTTTATTTAACACCCTACAAAAAGCTATCCGCTCCTGCTAAGGTTGGTTAACCTTATGCAAGAGCGGTGTAGTGGATCTTCAAGTTGAAACCAGACTGCCGGAAGGAACTCCAAGCAAGCCTAAGCTTTATTTAGAGAACAGCCCCGGCGCGCAGCCGGCTCATTTCAACTTGATGACCCAAGGATATACTACTTTCTATCATGGGCATCACCTCCTTGTTGCCTTAACGGCGTTAATCTCATAGGGACAAAGCTTATTGCTTTGGGTGTTTGTCACCTTCATTTAATATAACACAATATTTTGTAATTGTTGGCTGCAAAAAGAAAAACCCCTACCTTATTGGCAGGAGTTTTGGTTTTATGTTTCTAGGAAACTTGTTGACTCAAATAGTTTTAGAGAGCATTACCGCGAGGCAACACTTCTTCAGGGAATTGGAATTGTTCGTGAGGCTGATCTTGAGGAGCCATCCAAGCGCGGATGCCCTCATTCAGCAAAATGTTTTTGGTGTAAAAAGTTTCAAATTCGGGGTCTTCCGCCGCCCGTAACTCTTGGC
>JAHHGY010000099.1 GCA_019359635.1 Chroococcus sp. CMT-3BRIN-NPC107 | reverse complement strand
CCGTCCTGTCAATTTTGCCGTTAACGTCCTGTGCGGTTTGATTGCCTACTGTTATCAGCCTAAAAAGCCTTCTCTTCATTTAGAATGGGCTTTACCTCCCTCTGCTTAACCCGAACTCAGGTTCTGTATATTCGTAGACGAATTTGAGTAACATTGCTTTTGTTAGAAACGGATGAAACTAGCCCCAGGCGAGCATCTACTGCATGACGATTATTTTTCATTGTCATAAAAAATTACCTGTTTTAAGTATAAATTGAAGCTTTGTCATCAGCGCTCATGAATAAAAATTAGGCTTTGGTAGCTGTTCGTTGAGTACCCAATTGCCAATATCAAGCACCTTATAATCAACAGGGTCGTGCAGGGTAAAGGTGCGGAGGTTGCGCCAGTAGCGATCAAAACCATATTTTCCTGTCGTAGCGCGTGCGCCCATGACTTCAAATATCCGATTAGTAATATCTAAGCCTACTTTAGTTGCTGCAACTTTTGCAGTCGAGATTGCAATTGCACATTCTCCTCGTTGTTCTGCTGTTAGATTCCATTCCTGTTCCCATGCAGCTTGTAGTAATTCTCCGGCAATATCTGTCAAACAAGTTGCGCCTTGTAAGTCTACCCACATATTGCCGTAATGCTGGAGAATGTAATGATCAACCGTTGCGCTTTCTACTCCCGAAGTTAGCCAAGGCTTTGTAGAGGTACGGGTATATTGTTTAGCGGCGGCTAATGCACCTTGAGCAATTCCCAAATAAATATTGGCAAGATTTAACTGCGTCAAACAGGCGCGGATAGTATTAAATGGTGTTGCACTGCGATTGCGTACCGCTAAAATCTCATCTTCGTACACTACTACATTATCAAATACAATGCTGCCGCTATCGGTCTGGCGTTGCCCCATGTTGTCCCAATCATCTTGAATTTGGATGCCTTGTCTTTGAGTGGGGATCGCCAACACAGCGATTTCATTAGTTTCTGTATTAGTAGCTGTAATCGGTAAAATATCTGAATCAATAGAACCAGAACAGAAGCTTTTAACTCCATTGAGCAGAAAATTATTGCCATCAGCAGTTACAATAGTTCGGCGATCTAAGGGATTTAGAGCATTGCCCCAAAACAAGTTATTCTGGATTGTTTTTGAGTAATATCGCTCTTTTTGGGCTATTGAACCGAAAATGTGTGGAATAACTACCCCTAGATGATGATAGGAAAAAACATGGGCAATCGAACTATCAACTTTGGCTAATTCGCGGCTAATTTTGAGTGTAGTAATCCAAGTTTCTCCCCAACCGCCATACTCTTTGGGTACGATAAGTTTAAGTAGACCACTTTGCCGGAGGCGATCTCGTTCTTGTTTTGGCGTACCTCCTTTAGCATCTCGTTCTACGGCAGTGGTAGCAAATTCTTTTGCTAAGGCAGTTGCTAGAGCAAGGTAATCAAAGGATGTTTTAGGTTGTAATAGCTGCATTGTGACTTTCAATTAGCGGAGTTTTTTCAGAAAGGTCTAGGGAATTAAAGATTTGTTCTTTCCAGCGCTGGAAATCGAGAGTTGTACGCTTACGCGGACGGGGGAGATCGAGCTTATATTCTTGATAAATTTGTCCGGGATTGCCACGCATAACAATAATGCGGTCGCTTAATACTAATGCTTCCTCAATATCATGGGTAACTAACAGCATTGTCGGGCGATCATAGTTCCAAATTTGTAATAAATGCTCTTGTAACTTAATGCGAGTAAAGGCATCTAGGGCGCTAAAAGGTTCATCTAATAGCAGGAATGAAGGGTTTGTAACCAAAGCACGAGCGATCGCTGCTCTTTGCGCCATTCCTCCCGATAACTGACGCGGCAAAGCTTGGGCAAATTCTGCTAACCCAACTCGCTCTAATGTGGAACTTGCGATCTTGGCTTTTTCTCTTGGGGAAATATGCTCTAGACCAAATTCAACATTTTGCTGCACTGTCAACCAAGGCATCAGACGGGGTTCTTGAAAGATAATGCCAACGGCGGGATGAGGAGAATTAATAGTTTTATTGGCAATAGTTACACGCCCAGATGTCGGCACATCTAACCCTGCAATCAGTCGCAGCAAGGTACTTTTACCACAACCACTTGTTCCTACTAAGCTAACAATTTCCCCGGCGTTTACTCGCAGGCTGACATCATCTAAGGCAATAAATCTATTCTCAAATTGCTTAGTAACATTTTCAATTTTCAGCATGATGTTCCCCTTATAACGAGCCATAAGCATCTTGCCAATGGAGAAGACGTTTGCCCACAGATGCGATCGCGCCATCCGTTAGTTTGCCTAGAATTGCAAATAGTAAGATACTTGCAATTACAATCTCTGGGCGACCTGTAGTTTGCCCATCAACCAATAAAAACCCTAAACCTTGACTTGCGCCCATAATTTCCGCCGCTACTACAAACATCCACCCCAAACCTAGCCCGCTTCGCAAGCCCACAATATAAGCAGGCATTGTTGCAGGTAAAAAGACGCGCCGAATTAGTTGCAATGGATTGAGGCGATAAACTTTCCCCACCTCCACCAACTTACGATCTACTCCTTGCACGCCACTGGTGAGATTTAAGTAGACGGGAAAGAAAACCCCCACCGCAATCAAGGCAACTTTGGAAGTTTCATAAATACCCATCCACAGGATAAATAATGGCACCCAAGCTAGAGATGGTATACTCCGCAGCGATTGTAATAGAGGGTCTAAAAGTTGATGCAGCAAAGGGGAATAACCAGTTAAAGCGCCTAAAACGGTAGCAACTGTGCCGCCAACTATAAAGCCCAAAGCGACGCGGTAAAGCGTAATACCAATGTGATTGAATAGTTCGCCGTTAATAGTTAATTCCCAAATAGTGACAATAACGGACGTAGGAGCAGGCAATAGATTAGGGGGAAAGAAGCGAATTTGCGCTAGTATTTCCCAACCGATTAATAGCATAACGGGGAGAATTAGCCCCTTTGTCCATTTTAGTTTTAGCAATCGCTTTTTGTTCTGCCTAGTGTAGTTTTTTATGTGTGAAAGTCTGCTCATACTACTTATTAGCAATTTTGGTAATAAACTGAGGATCGACCAATTCACCAACCACCTGCGCCACATTAATCGATTCCTTAATTACGCCGCTTTTTTTCAACACATCCCCTGCCGCGCTAATTGCCTGCTTTTGCACTTTTCCAATCGTGGAACTAGACAAGTCTGTTCGTTC
Source organism: Chroococcus sp. CMT-3BRIN-NPC107 (assembly GCA_019359635.1). Lineage (GTDB taxonomy): Bacteria > Cyanobacteriota > Cyanobacteriia > Cyanobacteriales > Chroococcidiopsidaceae > Aliterella. Next base: position 7,477 of record JAHHGY010000099.1, on the reverse strand, counting down.
CAGTTGTTTTGCTGCTACAGCATCGGTTAGTTTTGCTTCTTTGACTAATACTTGCTTTAGTTCTTCGGGATTTTCTAGCGACCATTGCCGCCCTTTCTCATAGATACTCAAAACTCGTTCAACGTAGCTGGGGTAATCTTTCGCAAAGGCGGCTCGAACATTCAAAACCCCATAGCTATTAAACTTTGATTCGCGGAAAAATAAACGCGAACCTTTTTCTACTTCGGTTTTAGCCATGTGCGGATCTAATCCCGCCCAAGCATCTACATCTCCTTTTTCTAAAGCTGCTCTACCATCGGAATGTTGCAGTTGAATCAACTCCACATCTTTTTGACTAAGACTAACTCGATCTAACGCTCTTAATAAAAAGACATGAGGGTCAGTCCCTCTTGTGACGGCAACTCGCTTACCTTTCAAGTCTTCCACTTTTTGAATGCTCAATTTAGCACCTGTTACCAAAGCCGTCCATTCTGGTTTGGAGTAGACGTAAATGGATTTAATCGGATTCCCGTTTGCTTTCCCAATCAAAGCCGCCGCGCCTGCTGTAGAACCAAAATCAATACTCCGACTATTGAGCAATTCTAGGGCTTTATTACTCCCCAAACTCTGCACCCATTCAACTTTGATGTTGTCTTTGGCAAGGTCTTGTTCTAACCAGCCTTTTTCTTTTAAAACCAAGCTTACGGGGTTGTAGTAAGCATAATCTAAGCGGATTGTCTCTAGATTTGTGGTTTTTGCAGTGTTAGTGCAACTAGAAATTGCGATCCCAACTACAAACCCAAATATTGCCATCCATAAGTTAAACCTTTTTTTACGTTTCATAGTTTTAAATTTCATAATGCCAAAATGGTGCTTGGTCTTGCATCACAACAAATTGTCGCTCTTGGCGCTGAATAATTCCTTGTCGCTCAAACACTTTCATTAGCCGCGTTACAGTTACGCGAGTTAAGCCCACTAGGTCGGCAATATCTTGATGGGTCAAACGCAAATCAATCCGTTGTTGTCCAAGCAAGTCTCGATAACCAAATCTTTTTACTAACCAACCAAATAATTGCAGCAATTTAGATTCAGCGTGCTTACAGTGCAGTATTTCAATAAATTTTTCCGAGCGCTGCATATGTAAAAGCATTGCATCTGTAACTTCATGCCAGTTTTGTTTATGTATTAGCGTCGCTTCTACGGGTGTGAGAGATTCAATTTGATAAGGGTTAGCTTGAGACAAAGGTTTACCCACAATATCCCCCTCACCCCACAATCCAAACGTAACAGCGGTTCCGTCCTCTAGTATCGTTAGAGTCCGAACTACTCCAGTTTGTAGCAACCAGACAGAATCTTGTCGCAATGGTAGGAAAGAGCGACGGGTAAAATTAGTAAGTTTTGGTTCAATAATGCGATCGCACTGCGGCATTAAAATAGTCATAATTTTTTTAAATAAACAATCGTATATCGCTCTAAATTCCTGCTCCGTCTAGGAAATTCTCAATTAACAGATTGTCTTTCTGCGGAAATCTGTGAGTATTTACCACCGGAACTACACCTCTAGGAGCTTTAAGACGATTAACCTCTGCTTCTAAAGCTTGAATTTTGTCAAATAAGGCGCGAATTACTTCCGCTTCTGGATCGGGCAAACTATCATCGCCCTGATTGACAAGTTTTCCTTGACGGCTAACAATTCGTCCTGGAATGCCCACAACAGTGCAATCGCTAGGAATATTTCTCAAAACTACCGAACCTGAGCCAATCCGAACGTTATCGCCAATTTCAATATTTCCTAAGACTTTGGCTCCTGCACCTAATACTACGTTTTGTCGTACGGTCGGGTGACGTTTTCCCTGTTCTTTGCCCGTACCGCCCAAAGTCACGTCTTGATAGATGGTGCTGTAATCTCCCACAATCGCAGTTTCGCCAATTACCACCCCCATACCATGATCGATAAACACACCCTTGCCAATTTTTGCCCCTGGATGAATCTCAATCCCCGTTATAAAGCGGACAAAATATGAGATCCCACGAGGAATAAACGGTATTTTGCGGCAATAGAGCCAATGGGCTACTTGATGCCCAAACAACGCTTGGATTCCTGGATAACAAAATAAAACTTCCAACCAGTTACGGGCGGCAGGATCTCGCTCAAAAATAATCTGAAAATCAGCACTTAAATTGTTTAGCAAGGTTCGCTTAGACCAATAAATTTGTGCGGTTGATAGGGAAAATATCTAATCTCCACTAATCCGGTAGGAATACCGTAATTAATTATCATTAATGAGTATGTCACAGCCTGAATCTAAATACAAGGATTTAAAATACACAAATCCGAGCGATAAACAGTAGTATTAACAAACTGTGAGAATTTCTATATTTTTGTAGCCAAGGTACAAGTATTATTTGACCAGTAATAGTAAAATACGGTAAATCTATCGACAAACCGGAGTATGCAAAAATCTCTTGTATAGTTGTCGATTGCAGTACACAATTACAGAACAAATTTATGACTGGTATTTTGGTTAAAAATATTTCCCGTTCGTTTGGCTCCTTTCAAGCCGTAGATGGTATCAACTTAGAGATCGCTTCTGGCTCTTTGGTAGCATTACTTGGGCCTTCGGGATCGGGAAAATCTACCTTACTACGGCTAATTGCTGGCTTAGAAACTCCAGATAGCGGCAGAATTGAGATTGATGGTAGAGATGTAACCCATAAAAGCGTGCGATCGCGCGGCATTGGTTTTGTGTTTCAGCACTATGCCTTGTTCAAGCACATGACTATTCGCCAAAATATCGCTTTTGGGTTGGAGTTGCAAAAAGCCCCTAAAGCAAAAGTTAGAGCTAAAGTAGAACAGCTATTAGAATTAGTCCAACTTCAAGGATTAGGCGACCGCTATCCCTCGCAGTTGTCTGGCGGCCAAAGGCAAAGGGTAGCTTTGGCGCGAACCTTGGCTGTAGAACCCCAAGTGTTGTTGTTAGATGAACCTTTTGGGGCATTAGATGCCAAAGTGCGTAAAGAATTAAGGGCATCACTACGACAATTGCACGAACAAGTTAATGTCACTACTATTTTTGTGACCCACGACCAAGAGGAGGCGATGGAACTTGCCGATCGCATTGTGGTAATTAATAAAGGCAAAGTAGAACAAGTAGGTACACCCGCAGAAATCTATGACAACCCAGCCACTGCATTTGTGATGAGTTTTGTTGGCCCTGTAAATGTTCTCCCCAGTACCTCTAACATCTTTCACCGCCAAAATTTTACTTCACCAAATTCTCAAGTCTTTCTGCGTCCTCACGACGTTTTAATTCAGACCGAACCAGAGGAAAGTTCTACCTTGGCTCGAATTAATCGCATTATACATTTGGGTTGGGAAGTTGAGGTTGAATTAAGCCTCAAAGACGGTCAAGCAGTAACAGCATATATCACTAGAGAAGACCTCGAGCGCTTGCAACTGACTTCGGCGCAAAAAGTTTATATTAAACCTCGAAAAGCAAAGGCTTTTGCAAGTGTTGCTTGAAATTGAAACATTGACAATTCTGCAAGGGCTAACTTTAGGGTTGGGAGGCTTTATCGTCGGCTGTTTGGCAGGACTATCCGGTATAGGCGGCGGTTTATTGCTCGTACCAATGATGGTAGGTTTGGGATTGACTCCAATTCAAGCTATTGGCACGAGTAATTTTACCAAGTTACTAATTTCTGCTTCTGGAAGTTGGCACTCTTGGCGCACGGGCAGTTTAGACTTTCAAAAGGTAGCAATTTTAGGATTTCCTGCTTTAATATGCGCTCAACTTAGAACTTATTTAGCAAGCAAGCTCACCACAAGTTTGTTATGGAGCGGTTTTGCGGGTTTAATCTTCCTAAATATTGCCTTAATTTGGTGGCGACGAAAAGTAGAAAAGATTGAACCAATGGGAGAATACCAGACTTCGCTAATTTTAGAGCGAAGTCTTGCGGGCGGTGCGGCGGGCGGACTTGCGGGGTTATTTGGAGTTGGTGGCGGAATTATTCTCGTACCTCTGCAAATACTTCTACTAAGAGAAACCGTTGAAATAGCCGTTCAAACCAGTTTGGGGGTAGTTTTTTTCTCCTCCATGTCCGCCTGTATCGGTCATAGTGTTAACGGTAATGTGATGTTTTTAGAAGGTTCTGTATTAGGGATTGCTGGAGCATTTGGCGCTCAAGTAGGTACTCGTTTGCTGCGAAGACTATCGCAGCAAGTAACTTCAAAACCATTTGAGTTATTCAGGTACAAGTAAACTTGTTGAGTTTAAGGGGACAGTGAAGACAAAGTAAATTACCCCTGCACCTAATAGAATAACTGCAATGCTAAATAATACTACCCAGCGATCGCCTGGTTCGTAAATGTCTTCATCTATAGCATGGCGGATAGTGAAGTAATGCCAAGTTGAAAGTAAAACTGTTACTAGACCAACGCTAGAAAAGATTAAGCCCAATTTCCAACCATTACCCGGATGAGGTAATTGAGGCACTTGAAAATGACGCAAACGCACTATTACAACTCCAAAGCCCATTAATGCAATCGCTGTCCTCATCCATGCTAAGTAGGTGCGCTCGTTTGCTAGATGATCCCGCACTCTTGACGAATTTTCCCGCCCTTTTACCTGTGTGTCACTCAATTTTCACCGTTTACTTTTTTGGGTACTTGCTAAGGCTTTATTTAAAATACTATATTCCGATAGACAAACTGTAGTTTTAATATCCTTGGAGAATAGATTGGACAAATTCAGCTTAGTGTCTTACCTAGCCCCCAATATGTTCTGGTTTTATGAAGCCGTTGGGGCATACTTGAGCCGCGTTTTAAATGTAAAAATAGACGTTATACAAAGTCCAAACGATCCGCTAAAAGACCCGTTATTGCTACAGGATCGTTTAGATATTGCCTTTATTTGTGGTTTACCTTTCGTTCGTAACCATAAAGTTGCACCCAATCAACTAAAAGCAATAGTTGCACCAGTTATGCAAGCCCAACGCTATCAAAATCGCCCGGTTTACTTTTCCGATATTATCGTTGCGGCTAATAGTAGCTTCGCAGCATTAGATGATTTAACAGGTAAAACTTGGTGTTACAACGATTCAGGCTCAAATAGCGGTTACTACTTAGTGCTACATCGGTTACTTGAAGCGAGAAAAAATAGGAGTTTTTTGGGTAAAGCAATACAATCTGGTTCTCATCAACGTTCTATTCAATTGATTGTGGAAGGCATAGTAGATTATGCAGCAATTGATAGCACCGTATTAGAGCAAGAATTGCTCAACTTACCTGCTTTAGCAAATCGTTTGCGGATAATTGAGTCTACTGGATCTTGCCCAATACCACCTATAGTTGCAGCGCAGCATTTAGGAGCGGCATTAATTGAGTCTATAAGGCTTGCGCTGTTGAATCCTGACGCTCCGTTGCGAAGTCTTATGGATAAAGCGCAGATTCAAGCTTATGTTGCTGTCAAGTCTGAAGATTATCAAGCGATTTCTTATATTTACGATACAGTAGTTCAATCAAGTTTAGCTGGCTTGCAGTAAGCTTAGATTATTATTCAACTGCATAGAAGGAATATAGCGACTTTTAGCAACGCGCTTTTCTAATATCCGCAATGCTTGATGATTTTGTTCGTTACGCAGCCAAGCATCAATATAAACTTGCTCGAATAAGTCGCGTTGAGCGTGACTACCACCGATTTCGTGCAACCGTGACAAGATTGGACTAAGTAGCGTGATCGCATTTCCCCAATTTCCCATTGCATGAGCCTTCATCCCTTTCGCCGCAGGTAATGCCACCTCTATCCAGGTTTTTCGTTGCGGCAATTTTCTAGCATAGGCTTGCATACTAAAGAGCATTTCGTTGACTAACTCAACTTTTCCGGCTCTTGCCAAAGCATAAACGTAATGCAAATCTTGAAATGGTAAAGCGTGTTCGTGGATTCTTGCTTTTAGATATGGTGAAAGTTGTTCCCAGCGATCACCTACTTCTATACCTCGTAGTTCCAAGCGTAATAGTAACGAAATTGCGCCTACTTGATCTTTAGACGATTCTTGCCAAGCTTTGCCCCAAATGTGGCGATCATATAACTCTAAAACTTTTTTAGTATCTCCTTTTTCCAAATAATACAAAGCAATATGCCACCAATTGTGGGTGTATAACATTGAGTTGCAATTTTCCCAAGTGTCCGTAAAGCTAGACATCCAAGCAATCCCTTCATCAATCCGCCCAAGGCTTTCCATTACATGAGCTACAGCGTGTTGCGCCCAAGGATCATAACGGTTAATCTCTAAGGCTTTTCGCCCCAAGGCTTCAGCTTCCTCTAATTTGTGGCATTGTTCCAAGCCAAAAGCAACCATACCTTGCAAGTAATGATTTTCCGGGGATGCGGGTAAAACCTTTTGAGCAATATTTAGTAGCCCTTCTTTATTTCCCTGGTAAAAATAGTGGTATTGACCTCTTTGTACAGATACCAGATCGCGCGGAAACTTCACGGCTATTTCTTCGTGATAGGCGATCGCGCTTTTTATTGCACCCTTCCCCCAAGCATCAATAGCGCAGACATACAATTGCTCTCGCTCGGTGGCTGTTGCTGCATACTTTTTAGCTGCTTGAATATATGGAGCAGCTTGTAAACGAGATTGGGCGCTCTCTAAAGACAGATAATGGGCTGCTGCATGAGCATAAGAATACGCACACTTTGGATCGGCAGTGAGCGCATTCAAGATCGTTTCTGCGTTATTCCCGTAGCTCAATGACTGCTCGGTAAAATCATCGATAAAAGCGATCGCACTTGGAGAATTAGTTGTAACTTTTAATCCACAAGAGTCTTTTAGCATTTAGTCTTTTTTCTCAAACAGAACTTCAATCTCCCCTAATCCGGTAGGAATACCGTAATTAATTGTTTATGAGTATGCCATAGCTAAAGTGCGACTGCAAGAGTTAAAGTACATAAAGTCGAGCGATAAATCGTAGCATGATAAAATTTAGTGTTAACTTCGTTATTTAGGCAAGGCTATCAAGTTTATAAATATATAGCGACGCTGGTAACTTAGGGCGTGTCATCAATTAGGTAAGCTGGAATTGGCAAATCTTTAGAGATGGACAAACAAAACTAACGATGACGACCCGACGTTATGCCCTGCGAGATGACCAGTGGGAACGAATCAAAGACTTACTGCCCGGACGCGAGAGCTATGTAGGCGTGACGGCAAAAGACAATCGGTTGTTTGTCGAAGCGGTGTTGTACCGTTATCGAGCAGGCATTCCCTGGCGAGACTTGCCAGCCCGATTTGGGGATTTTCGCGTCGTTCATACTCGCTTTAGTCGCTGGGCAAAGAGCGGGGTGTGGGAAAGGGTGTTTCAACACTTACAGGACTTACGCAAAAGGAGGAGAAAATGCAAACAGAAAAATTTTAAAATAGAGGGATGAGATTTACCAAACTTGACTACTGCCAATATCTGTTGAGCAGTCCCATCAACTATACAGTGACAAAC
>JAHHGY010000098.1 GCA_019359635.1 Chroococcus sp. CMT-3BRIN-NPC107 | reverse complement strand
TAGATAAGGGCGCAAAGCATCTCGAAGTAGAGTAACCTGATTCATAGGGTTTCGTGGTTAGAATGTGGTAATTCTCATGAAACCCTTTCCCGTACTTTATTTGCAAGCTTTTGTCCTGTACTTAGCTGTAGACCTCATCCCTAATAATTGCTGATAGTTAAGACAAAGGCTAAAGTAGCTCTTTAGCCTTGTGGGGTAATAATTAGATTTCACTGTCTTTAGAATCTCCTTCAACTTTTGACCTACCTGCAATAGGTTTGATTACTTTTGTAATCGCACTTTGGATAAATTCTTGCATAAACTCATCGCGGCGATTAAGCTCAAATTGTCTTTGGACAACTTCTGTAATCCCACCATCTCCCCAATCGCCGTCTCTGCGGAAATACTCAATAAAACTTCTTCCTGCAATTCGAGTCAGATAAGCCGCCGTGACCCCTTGAATTGCCTTGCCAACGATAATTGTGGCAACATTAAATTGTAAAGCTGTAGATAGTAGTTGAATTGCACCTTTAACAACGCCCAAACTTGCTAGAGTTTTAGCTAAAGACAATGCTAATTCTCGTCCTCGGTCTAAATTTAGATCGCAACCGTAAATTTTGCCGATTTCTACAACCATTTGAGCATTTACTGCCGCCGTTGCCAATAAATCAATAGCTGGTAATGGAGTTACTGATATTACTCCCGCTCCAATCCAGGCAAAACGATCTACAACTTTTTCTGCTTGACGGCGGCGTTGAAAGTCGATAAGTTTGCGGGCTTCATCGCCTAACTTTTGTGATTGCAGCAAAATATTATCCGCCACTAAATCTTCGCCTTCTGCTCTTAATATTGCCGCCATGCGCCGGAGCAAAGGGAGAATTTCGGGTTCGGGGTGGAAAACTTCGCCATTTTCGAGTTGAACGCTTTGAGGATTGGCACAAATAGCTACAATGTCTGTTGGTTTAATAAAACCGCGCACTCGTTCGCGCAAACGAGCAATAATAATTTCGGTGTCGGCTTCGGTATAAAGATCGATTTTATTGAAGACAATGAGCGATCGCTTGCCAATTTCTGCTAAAGCTTGTAATGGTTGGTATTCTGAGCTTCGTAAGTCGTTATCGACTACAAATAAAAGTAAATCTGACCCGGTGGCTAATTGACGCGCTATTTGTTCGCGCTCGGTTCCCGCTATACCAGGTTCTAATATACCTGGAGTATCGGTAATTAAGATTTCTCGACTCATACCTTTTAAGCTAAGTCTGTAGGTTTCTCCAGCTTCGGTGGTTCCCATCGGTGCATCGACTCTGCCAATTATCCGCCCGATTAAAGCATTTACAAGGGAAGTTTTACCCGCCGAACCCGTACCAAAAACTACTACTTGCAGTTCCCCGCGCGATAAAGTTGCTTCAATTTCCTGGGAACGACTTAATAAAGCTCGTTTGGCGACTTCATCTTCAATTTGAGCTACTTGTTGCCGAATTGCACGCAGAGTTTGTTCTGCTACTTCAGTTTTGACGGCGGGAATTTGCACAGATTTGGAGGGAGCGGTTTTCTTTTGCTTTTCACCTTTTCTAAATAGCAAAACATAGTAGATAAATACGCCAATTAATGCGGCAAGTAAGGTAATGACTAATAGCAGCAATACATTAGCTAAAAAAGGTGCAGTAAAAGCAGTGTAACTATACAGCGAGTACAAAGAATTAACTAGCCATAGCACTAACCCCAAAATCAGAGTCAAACCAATAATCAGCGTCAATAGGCGCGATAGGGGCATAGTTTAGAGTTAGGCAGCAACAATTAACTAAATTCTAGTCTTTCTTAACAGTAACTTTCTGCTATTAGCTAGAGATGTAAAAGCTCAATCCTGTGAGATAGTGCGATTGCACTATTAAGGGCTAAAACTTATGGGACTATTCGAGCAGATTATCAACGCTATAGACAGTAACGACAGCCAAGGCGATGCTAGTCAAATAAATAGCAATCTCAGCACGATGCAGCAACTAAGTAATAATATGGGGGCTGACCCCAACGCCACCCAATCGGCTTTATCGATTGTTGGTAACTACGTGCGCGGTGCTTTGCAGCAAAAGCAGTCGCAAGGCGGAACCGAAGCAGCGCAAAGTATTGTCAATCAATATAGTGGTATGCAACCAAGTTCGCAAGCTGTCAATTCGCTGTTTTCCAGCAGTCAAGTAGAACAAATGGTGGGAGAAATAGCTAGAAAAACTGGATTAAATATGGGTATAGTTCAACAAATGCTCCCCTTGCTAATACCTGTAGTATTAAATATGCTGCGATCGGGTACTCACACGCAAAACCCCCAAAGTGGGGCAAATCCGGTATTAAATGCGTTTTTGGATGCCGATAGAGATGGAGATGTAGATATTGCTGACGCTATGCAGTTGGCTAGTCGTCACTTTGACAGGTAAAGAGCAGCGAGGTACGGGTAAAATACCTGTACCAAAGTAGAAGAAGCTGGATTAATCATGAAAGTCGTATTTTTTGGCACTCCCGACTTTGCCATCCCAACTTTAAAGCGTTTGCTAGAAAATGCCAAATTTGAGGTTTTAGCAGCAGTCACTCAACCAGATAAACGCCGGGGACGTGGCAATCAAACTACAGCTTCGCCAGTAAAAACTCTAGCTTTAGCCCACCAAATTCCAGTTTTTTCGCCCCAGCGCATCAAAAAAGATCCCCAAACCCTCGCTCAACTCAAAGCTTTAAACGCGGATGTATTTGTAGTTGTTGCCTACGGACAAATTTTGTCTCAAGAAATTCTTGATATGCCGCGTTTGGGGTGCATCAACGTTCATGGTTCTATATTGCCCAAATATCGAGGTGCAGCACCGATCGCCTGGTGTCTTTATTATGGCGAAACTCAAACAGGCATCACCACAATGCTGATGGATGTAGGCATGGATACAGGAGCAATGTTGCTTAAAGCCACACTTGCCATTGAATTATCAGATAATGCTCAAGATTTAGCTATTAAGCTAGCAAACCTTGGCGCGGATTTATTGGTGGAAACTTTAATTAAATGGCAACATCAAGAAATTACCCCTATTCCTCAAGACGATGCCCAGGCAACTTATGCACCGCTAATTCAAAAATCTGACTATATTTTAGATTGGTCGAAAAGCGCGATCGCACTGCACAATCAAATTAGAGGTTTTTTTCCTAACTGTACGACAACTTTTCGCGGTCAATTAATCAAAATTTTGGCTACTGTCCCCTTAGATACTACTGATACAATTCAATTAGCCAACTCCAGCGCTCCTGGTACGGTGGTGGATATTGTGAAAGGTAAGGGGGCAGTTATTCAAACAGGCGCTGGAATATTGTTATTAAAAGAAGTCCAGCTAGCAGGCAAAAAGCCCCAGCCGGGCGAAGATTTTGTCAATGGAAATCGCTTGACGGTGGGGGAAGTGTTTCTGGGGTGAGAGATTCGTCTTTTTGGTAAAAACTACAATCATTGCAGGGTCCTTGAGGATTAACCGCACAACGGAGAATTTCCGAACGTGCATTGAACAAACAACTAGCATCTCCCATTACCCAGCGTCCCTCTAAAAGGCTGTTTTCGGTCGATCTTTGCGCCAGTTGGACAAATAGCGCTACTTTATGCAATTTATAGCGCCCTGCCTTCAAATGATAGCGATGGCGGCGTTCTAAAACTGCATAGGTTCGATCGCCAACATCAAGATAATTACCTGGTTGGGGTGTCCAATCTAGTTGAATATTTCCCAAACATTGACGCGGGTGGGTCAATATAATCTCTGTGTGTAAATTTTGCTCCATAAATTAGCTAATGCTGGGTAGGTTTAGTCAAAAAGGCGATCGCAATTTTAACCGTATTTAAGTTTATCTTATGGTTAAAGCATAGCGCCCCATAGCTAACAACTATAGGGCGCTGTAAATTAAACTATCAGTTTTAGACAGTAGAAGTAGGAGTTTGGCTTGTGGTGTCTGGCGATGCTGTTGCTTCTGTTAGGTTGACTTTGACTACTTTACGGCGCCCGTCTACTACTTTTGGTAAAGTTAGGGTCAAAATACCATCTTTAAACTCAGCACTGACGCGATCGTTTTGGACTGCTACAGGGAGAGCAACTATACGCTGAAATTTACCGTAACGAAACTCAGAGCGCAAATACTGCTGTGGACGATGTTCGCCCGAAATTGCTACAGCTTCTTTAGTTACCCGGATATCTAAATCTTTTGCTTCAATTCCTGGCAACAGACTTCGCAAAATCACACTTTCTTCGGTATCTTGAAGTTCAATAGCTGGCTGCCAAGTTGCTTGAGCTTCATTATCAACATTACGCATTTCCCCAAAAATCCGATCCATTTGTCGGCGCAGAACTTCCATTTCTGACATAGGTTGCCAACGAAGGAGTGTCATAGGAGTTATATTGAATGATTTATTTGCTTTACTTTTCTATAATGCCTAGCCTGCAAGAAACTGGGGGTGAGGTAAACCAGATTAATGAAGGAGTATTTTCTCACCGGAAACAGAAAAATATTAGCTGAGGTAAATAAAGATTTTTCGCCAAAGATAACTTTTCTATTTCTCTACTCACCAAAAAAACCAACGATTTTGAGCGTTGTAGTTGGCTGTATTACCTACTCGAATTTTCTAGCAAGCTTTAATTAAAAACTGTACTCTAATTTTTTGCTCAATTGGGGTTAAACTAAGTCAAGATAAAATTCGAGACTATAATTTCACTATCTGTACTGCTACGCAGTAAACATCATCAGTCTTTAACCTCCAAACTATTTTTTACCCTTTCTTCAATGGCTTCCCAAAACAATCAGAGGCATTTACTAATTATTGAAGACGATCAGGGACGTAAGCAATTTTTACTTGATGGTTCTGTTTATTCTATTGGTAGAGATACCCGGTGTGATATTCGGCTATTTTCCCAATTTGTCTCTCGTCGTCATGCAACTTTAGTTCAGCTACCCAAAGAAGATGGCAGTTGCTACTATCGCATTGTTGATGGTGATTCTAAAGGCAAGCCCAGTGCTAACGGAATGCTGATTAATGGTCGAAAAATCTTAGCACACGACCTCAAAAATCAAGACGAAATTATTTTTGGACCTCAAGTACGGGCTATATATTATTTACTCAGCCGGGATACTATGCCATCGTTACCAACCGATGAATTTGATGTGACGCTGATTGGCCCTAATATGATGCCAGATTTTGATGAATAAACCACACAGCTAGTTTTGGCTCAAATAGCTATGCTCTCTATACTTTTCCAGTTTTGATTGAGAGAAATTGTACTGTTTACTCGCTCAAATACTTGGTGGCAGTGATTGGCAACTTGCAAGGGTAGTTCCTCATTTTTTACAACTAAGCTTACCCGCGTTTGAGATTCGGTAGCAGTAGTACCATCAACCAGCACTTCTACTGATACCAGTTTGGCTAAAGATACTCTACCTGGTATTTCGCGTGCCATAATATATTCGTTTTGATCGTAGATGACATCTAAACTACAACTGAGCAAAATTTCCTTAATTGATTGCCGCAAACTGTTGTTGTTTCCAGATGCCACAATAAAAGAACAAGTATAACGAGCCATTGGATCTCATAAATTAAAATAATACATTAATTCCATACTATCGAATTTACCAAGGCGCAAAACACTACTTGCTCTTGGCTGAGCCCTAAAGTTTATGACGCTACTTAGGACTAAAAATTACTTGCCAAACTTAGCAACGAGTAAACTACCTAGATTAGGATAAACCTTTAAGTCAAGCTTCTAAGTCATGGTTGGTAAATTCATTGTGTTTGAGGGCGTAGAAGGCTGTGGCAAAACTACCCAACTGCAAAAGACGCATTTGTGGTTGCAAGAGACTTTTCCTAGCAAAAAAATTATTGTCACCCGCGAACCTGGCGCTACAGAGCTAGGACTAGGTTTGCGGCAATTGTTGCTGTCTTTAAAAAACCAACAGCCAATTTACCCCGCCGCCGAATTATTATTATACGCCGCCGATCGCGCCCAGCACGTCGAAGAAGTGCTAATTCCTGGGCTGGCAAAGGAAACAATTATTTTAGGCGATCGCTATAGCGATTCAACTATCGCCTATCAGGGTTACGGTAGGGGCTTGCCGCGAGCAATTATCGACCAACTTAATTTTTTTGCTACCAATGGTTTAGAAAGCGACCTGACTATCTGGCTAGATATAGATGTAGAACTAAGTTTAGCTAGAACGCGACGCAGGGGAGCAAGCGATCGCATCGAGCAAGCCGACTTAGCCTTTCATCAACGAGTCCAGCAGGGATACTATCAACTAGCGCAATCCTCCCCTCACCGCATCAAGCGGGTGGATGCTAGTTTAGACGAGCAGGCAGTACAAGGGCAAATTAGAGCAATTTTACAGCAATATATTTAGATGAATTTTTTTGCACCAATAATCGGACAACCCCAAGCTGTGGAGTTACTTCATAGCGCTATTAGCCAAAATCGCATTGCCCCAGCTTATTTATTTACTGGTGCAGAAGGAATTGGGCGGAGTTTAACAGCGCGGTGTTTTGTCGAGCAGTTATTTTGCCAGCCCTTACCAATTGCCGAACAAACTATAATTCAAAATCGCTTGCGCCAAGGTACTCACCCCGACTTACTTTGGGTACAACCAACCTATCTTTACCAAGGACAGCGTTATAGTGCAACGGAAGCTACCGAAAAAAAGCTCAAACGCAAAGCACCGCCAATTATTCGTACCGAGCAAATTCGGGAAATTGCTCAATTCCTTAGCCGCCGCAGTGCGATCGCCTCTCGCTCTGTGGTAGTTATCGAAAAAGCTGAAACAATGGCAGAATCTGCCGCCAATGCTCTACTCAAAACCCTCGAAGAACCGGGACAAGCAACGCTAATTTTAATTGCCCCTAGCGCCGAATCTTTACTACCTACTCTAGTATCGCGCTGTCAAAAAGTTCCTTTCTATCGCCTTAGTCCTGAAGCTCTTGCCCAAGTATTAGGTCAAACTGGTAATGATTTTTCGACACATCCAGCTATTTTAGCAACTTGTCAAGGTAGCCCCGGAAAAGCAATTTCGGCGGTACAAATTTGCCAAGAAGTTCCGAGCCAACTGCTACAAAGCTTAGAGCAATTGCCCCAATCGTCCCTGCGTAATGCTTTAGAACTTGCGCGCCAAGTAAGCAGCTTAGAGTTAGAAGTGCAGCTATGGCTGCTAGATTATCTGCAACAGCAATATTGGCAGCAATTTTTGTCTGGCAATATTTCTTTTCCTTCTTTAGCTGAACTTGAAAAAGCCCGCAAACATTTACTTAGTTTTGTGCAACCGCGTCTAGTCTGGGAAGTAACGCTCATGGAGTTTTCAGCCATTAATTGAGATTTTGGCAAAAACCAATTTGTCAAATTTTGCCAAAATAATTAGCAAAAGTTGCCAATATAAGCAAAAATTAAATTGATTTGCCAGCAAGTCAATTTGCACAAACAGGCATGACTGAACAAGCAATAGATAACAATAACAATAGTGGATTTCTCCTAATCCTCTTACCGATCGCGAGCTTAATTATTTTTCTATTTGCCACTTGGCCAATTATTTTATTCCTACTATTGCTAAGTGTAGGTTTAAATATTTGGCAGCAATACCAATGGCAAAAATGGAGCCAACAGGTTGACCCGCTTTTTTACAATCTCCTTCAACTAAACCAAGGTGCGATTACTCCCCTTGATTTAGCAATGAAAGCTAACTTTAGTGCGATAACAGCCAAACGTTATCTAGACACAAAAGCTCAAGAATTCGGCGCTCAATGCCGCAATTACGATCGCCAAGACGTGGTGTATTACTTTATCACTGCAAGTATTCTTGGCAATATTTTAGATGATAGCGAGCCATTGCCCCAGCTAGAAGAAGTTAAAGCAGCAACATCTAACAATGAAGTAGCTATTTCTTCTTTACCGAGCGTTGAAGAACATTTTGAAGCTCAAAGCGCGCCTTTAGGTTTGATTCAGTCAGAGCTTGCCAAACGGCTTGATGTCCATTCTAGTACCATCTACAAGCGTAGAGACGATCCAGATTTTTCTGTATGGACGCAAACCCGCGATCCTGAAGGTGTTTCTTGGATCTACTCGCCAGAATCTAGGCTATTTTCTCCTTTAGAAACCTAGAGTAAATTAGGGGCGAATATTTGTTCGCCTCTTTAAATTAATTGATAGTACAAACAAAACGCGATCGCTTTATTTAGCCGCGATGGTGCTAGGCTGGACTGTTAGCGACTGAGGCGCGGGGAGCATTTCACCGCGAAAATCTAAAAATTGGACAATAATTAAATATACAATTGCTAGTGTCAGCGCGATCGCCCCTGTAACTACGGCAACAATTTTTGAACGATCCATTTATTTCCTTGTTATTCGAGCCTATATTAAATATTTTAGAGGACGTTTTATAAGTTAAATGAAGTCAACTATCGACTCCGCCGAGCTACTCAATTTGCAAGAACGTCCGACAGTAGTACAAACTTTTGACCTCAGTAAAGTCTATCGCACTGGTTTTTGGCTAAATCAAAAAATTCCCTCTCTTAAAAGCTGCTCTCTTAGTGTCTTTCAAGGAGAGACTTTTGGACTATTAGGTCCCAATGGCGCTGGAAAAACCACGTTATTAAAGCTGCTTCTAGGTATCGTTCGCCCTACTTCTGGGAGCGGTTTGCTGTTGAATCATCCTTTGGGAAATCGCTCCTGCAAGCAACGGTTGGGTTATTTGCCAGAAAATGCTTATTTTTACGACTATTTGACCGGATGGGAATGCTTGCAAATGACGGCGGGACTATTTCAAATTCCGGTCCAAGTACAGCGATTGCGAATTCCTCAACTACTAGAATTAGTGGGTTTACCCCACACTGCCGCTCGTAAAAAACAAATGCGCCAATACTCTAAAGGAATGCTTCAACGGGTAGGGATGGCGCAAGCTTTAATTAACGACCCCGAATTAGTATTTCTTGACGAGCCAATGTCAGGACTTGACCCCCTTGGACGCTATCAAATGCGGAATATTATTTTGTCTCTAAAGCAGCAAGGCAAAACAATTTTTTTTAATAGTCATATTTTATCGGAAGTAGAGCAGATTTGCGATCGCGTAGCTATTCTTGCTCAGGGACAATTGATTTGTAGTGGCTCTATTGACGAAATATTAGGTAATGCCAACGTTTACCATGTTAAAGCCCAAGGCGGCAATGTAGATTTTCTCAAAAAATGGGTAATCGATCTTAACTGGGAACGCGATCGCTACTGGCACGGTCAAATTTTGACAAAAAATATTGATGAATTTCTAGCCAATTTATCAAGCTTTGAAATTCGTCTTATTTCCTTAAACTTATCTCGACCTTCTTTAGAGGAGTTCTTTTTACAGCAACTCAAACTACCAGAATAAGAAATCGCTCTCAGTTGTAAAACATTAATAAATATTTATATAAAAATAAATTTACTTAAATATTTATTGGGTTGAAGGATAGAAACAACTAGAGTCAGTAAGGTTAAGCTAAGTTTTAAGTGATTATCCTTACTATCTAGCGGAATTTATTAGTAAATGGCTAGTAGCTTACTATAGTAGTTTCCCCGATACTAGGCGATCATTAACTCAAGTTATCCCTATAATCTCGGTTACAAAGCTATTGCAGGTAGCGTTATTTTTAGAAGTAACTTGGTTGATTTGAAATTAGCATAGTGTGTTTAAATTCATGAACGTACAGCTAATTTTGGGTTAGATGTTTTCCCAATATCAGCCTTGTTTCATCTATCCTGCTGTAGGAGTTTTTCCAATGGCTGAAACTGTTGAATCTCAACCGAAGCCAACTGTACCTGCCTCTAAAAATATCTCCGTAGCTAAAGCTTTGCAAGATATTAGTAAAAAAAAGCTTTCCGGGCAACTAACAATCCGCGACGCTAATTCTGATGCTTTGTTTTGGCGTATTTATGTTGGTAGCGGGCATATTCACTACGCAAATAGTGCTGTAGGACCACAAGAACGCTTAGGGTATCTTTTACAACAGCACCATGCCAAACTAGAATTTTTTAACTTGAGTGATTTTCCCTCAGATTATCAATATCTATGTAGTTGTTGGCAGTCGGGTCAATTATCTTTGCAACAAGTGCGTCAACTACTTTTTTCGTTATCTCAAGAAGCGCTTTTGCAAACACTTAGTTTACCCAACGTTCAACTAGGGTTTGATAAAAAAATTGGTTTAGATCCATTATTACTATCTGTTTCTTTACAACAAATTGCTGTAAATCTACAACTTCCCCTTAATCAATGGCAACAAATTCAACCAGATATCCAATCTCCTTACCATAGACCTTATATAAAAGACATTCAAAAATTCGCTCAAGCTGTTTATCAGCGAAAAACTGGCAAACCTCAGCAAATTGATTTATTAACTCAAGCTTTAAGCAAAAACTACTGCTTTTATGAAGTAGCGCAGCATTTGAAAATGGATGTTTTGAAACTAGCTACTTTTTTACAGCCATTTGTGCGCGCAGATATTGTAGGTATTAACCCTTATCGTAGCGCTCAAAACGATCGCAGATTTGTAGTAGCTTGCATTGATGACAGCAAAACTATCCAACGTAATGTAAAACTAATTTTGGAGACGGCGGGTTATCGGGTTTTAGAACTTATGGAACCCGCACGAGTTCTGACAATGCTAGTGCGCGACAAGCCCAACTTAGTATTAATGGATATCTCTATACCAGAAATAGACGGCTATGAACTTTGCCGAATGTTGCGTTTATCTACCGCTCTAAAAGAAGTTCCTATTGTCATGCTAACGGGTAGAGATGGTCTAGTAGATAGAATTCGCGCTCGAATGGTGGGAGCAACAAATTATATTACTAAACCATTTCAACCAGAACAACTACTAAATGTTGTTAACGAATTAATTATTTCATCTCAAGGAAAAACAAATCAATGAAAACTGTATTGGTAGTTGAAGATTCTCGCGCCGAACAACGTTTAATTGTTTTGTTATTACAACAATCTGGATTAATAGTTGCCCTAGCTGAATCGGCTGAATCTGCTTTAACTTGGCTAGCAGAAAATGAGCGCCCCGATCTAATTGTTTTAGATATTATTATGCCTGGAATTAGTGGTTTCAATACGGTTCGGTTAAGCTCAAAAACAGGTAGAGTGAGGGTTGTCACCCAAATGTACTGATGTTGAATGCAAGTCAAAGAGTTCTCACTAATTTCACCAGCGATTGAATCAGGTAGAGTACTCAA
>JAHHGY010000097.1 GCA_019359635.1 Chroococcus sp. CMT-3BRIN-NPC107 | reverse complement strand
ATTGAGAAGCAAGACTCACCAGACTTGGCAAACTCAGGGGCATCTAGCCCCGTCCCTTGCCCTGGCTCTCATCCCGACGCTGACTGAGTACATTACAGCGCGGGGCTTCCCGCCGAGAAGCTAAAACCCCAAACTCTCAATACTAAGGTGTTTGCTGTAATTCTGGCTTTTCTTCAGGAACAATCGCGTCTTCTATTGGGCAAACTTGAATGCAAATGCCACAATCTATACAAGTAGCAAAATCAATCCAGTACCAACCTGTGCCTTTAATATTTTTGCTTGGACCTTCATGAATACAAGCTACAGGACAAGCATCGACGCAATCAGCAACCCCTTCACAAATATTTGTAACAATTGTATGTGGCATGGTATTCTCCCTTTAGCTTTTGGTTGACGACACTTTAATTTTGATAATAGTAGACTAGCTGTTTAAATTCTCGTCACGATTTATTCGCTTTTGTCAATATAGCATCTACATTTAAATGTTAACCAGGCAATTTATTTAATTTCTAACCACGCTATTTAGCGAAATATTATCTTAATCTATGTGGTAAAGTTTTTAATTTTTATGAGAAATTTCTTTGTTCTTGAGTATGCACCGCAATCTGAACAATGGCTATTTTTTTAGGGCTACTATATATTTATATTAAATCTATCTTTAGAAGTATTATTTGAGAATTATAATTGTAATTAATATTACACACGATTAATGGAGAATTAATATATTTATGAAAAAATCTAAAAATTAATTTATGTTTCAATACTATAGAAGCCCTAGCTACTAAAAATCGGAAGATTAAGATGAACCACGAAAAATTTATGGCTCTAGCCTTAGCAGAAGCTAAAAAAGGAGATTCTCGTTATGGTGCAGTAATTGTTCGAGATAATGAAGTAGTATTAAAAGCTTATAATACAGTAATTAGAGATAGCGATCCTTCGGCTCATGCAGAAATGAATGCTATTCGCAACTTAACTACTAAAAACAAATCGTCTTCTCTAGCAGGCTATACTATTATTTATGCTAGTGGAGAACCTTGTCTGATGTGCGCGGCAGCCTGCATATGGGCAGGAGTTGATGAAATTGTAATTGGGGCTTCAATTCAAGATTTGATTAATATTAATCAGTCGCAAATTAACTTATCTTGTGAACAAATTATCGCCAAAAGCTCCAAAAACATTAAAGTAACAAAAGGGATTTTGCAACAAGAAAGCATAGCATTATTTACCTAAATTAAAGCTCTTTGTTTGCAAAAAAATAGCGCGATGTTCCTCTACAGTTTAGCTTTCTAGTATTGTTGTAGAAATAAATTAAAAGCTGTACTCATTATAATACTGCAATCTAATTTCAAGAATTGAAATTAGTAAAGAGCTATCACATTGCTATTTTTGAGGATGTCGAAGCTAGAGCTTCTAAATTAAAATTAGTTATATCTTTCAAAGCAAATTTAAGAGAGGCAGAAAGCTGCATAGGAGCGCAATGCACTGCGCCCCTAACCCTTAAAATGCGATCGTACTATTTCCAACTGTCTTCATGAAACGTTCAAACCAGCAGAGCGATCGCTCTGCTATTTAATGGCATTGTTTTAGCCTTATATAGCAATAAATAGTTGACGCGCCGTTGCCTTGACTATCCTCTATTTTCGGGAAATGCCCCAGGTTTTACTTGAATAACCTGAACTTTGCCGTCGCGCTTGATTTCCATTGCTAAAGTGGTTCCAATCGTCGTAGCTTCAACGTACTGCTGCACCTCAGAAGACTTTTTAACCACAGTATTATTAATTTTTTGAATTATATCCCCCTCTTGTAATCCTGCCTGTGCTGAAGGCGATTTTCTTAAAACCTCTACAATCAATACTCCCGAATTTTGTTTAATATTCAAATTAGTTTCTTGATTAATTTGTTCCTTAGTAGCGCTAGTTAAATCCACCATCTTAATTCCTAAAAATGGATGATCTACACTTCCTTTGCTAAATAACTGATTGGCTACACGCGCGGCGGTTTGAATCGGAATTGCAAAACCCAAACCTTGAGCATCAGAGCGAATTGCTGTATTTACCCCAATTACTTCACCTTTGGCGTTTAATAATGGTCCGCCAGAATTTCCTGGGTTAATGGCTGCGTCAGTTTGAATAAAAGTTACACGCTTATCAGGAACGCCAACTTGAGCGCTGGATCTATCGGTAGCGCTAATAATCCCAATAGTTACAGTGTTATCTAAGCCCAAAGGATTGCCAATAGCGATCGCCCATTCTCCAGGAATTAAGTTATTTGAGTTGCCAATTCTAACTTGGGGCAAATTTTGGGCGTTAATTTTTACCGCCGCCACATCGGTGACAGTATCTACCCCTACAACTTTCCCTTCAAAACTGCGCCCGTCTTTTAAAGTCACTTGCACTGTATCTGTGTCGGCGACGACGTGAGCATTAGTTAGTAGATGCCCATCAGCCGTTAAAATAAATCCCGATCCCGTACCGCGCTCTACCCGCTCGTCAGGAATTGGTTGCTCGTCGCCAAAAAAGCGGCGAAATAGCGGATTATCCAACGCTTCAGGAATTTGATTAGTTACCTTGCGCGTAGCATTAATTCGTACTACCGCCGGACCGACTTCTTCAACGGCGGTGGCAATAAAATTGCGATCGCTCTCTAGAATAATCCCTTCTGCGATCCTATTACCTGCTGGTGGATTAGCGGGCGGCTGAATTACTGGTACAGTTTTTAGTTGCTGAAATGGTTGTTTTGGCGTAGGTAAATAGCGACTGCCGAGTATCCCCGCACCACCGCCAATAACCAGTAAAGTAAGAGAAAAAGCCAAATGTCTTAAAGATACACCCATACTATCTGCTGCTTTTTGACCGTAATGCAAATATTAATTTTTCAACTTCTTCTTTTTGATGAAGCGCTTGTTCTAGTTTCAACTTTAACCCTACTATCCCAAAACTACGCTACCTAAAGGTAATTATTTAGTGACAAGGCGATCGCACTTATAAACTAATTACACTTTAATTATTATGACTTTACGCTTACTGTTGTTCTCAACACTTTTTGGTCTAATAGTGGCAACTGATAACTTTCAGACAATTGCTGCACCCACACCGCCAAAAAGTTGTTCTCCTCCTGCCTTATCTCGTTTCGCGCGCCATAAAGTAGCACCCGGTGAAACTCTTGAAGAAGTTGCGGCAAAATACAATTTAATTCCTGCTACTCTAATTGGTACAAATCCAGCTTTACAAAATGGACAAGTTTTCGTTGGCAGCGAAATTGCTATTCCTCCCTACAATGGGATTCGCGTCCAAGTACCAAGAGGTCAAACTTGGAAACAATTAGCAGCAAAATATAAAGTCCGTGCCGATGTGTTGTTTGAAGTTAATGGTTGTCAAAGCGTACCGCAAGTTGTCTTTATTCCTGGGGTAAATTGGTCGCCAAAGCCTGTAGTATCAGATTCTAAACAGATTATCCAAGGCTACCCTTTATCTCAACAAGCAACCATAGCTTTAAGTTATGGGTGGCAGGTCGATGCGGCAACGGGCAAAGTAGTTTTTCATAGTGGGATAGATTTATTAGCACCCGCCGGAACTCCCGTAAAAGTAGTAAATAATGGTATTGTTGCTTTTGCCGGCGATGGGGCAAGTTATGGTAACTTAGTTGTAGTCAATCATTCAGGTGGCAAACAAACCCGCTACGCCCATTTACAAAGTATCGCTGTACGCGCTGGCAACCAGGTTAAACAAGGCGATTTACTTGGAAAAGTAGGCACTACCGGAAAACCTAGTTCTTTGCAAGTGCATTTGCATTTTGAGCTACGTTATGCTTCAAAACTTGGTTGGACGGCAGAAGATCCTACTTCTGGAGTTGTCAATCCTCCACAAGTAGTAGATAATTAATCGCACTATAACGCGCAACTTCCTCACTTCAGCAGTTGCACCTGCTATAATATCAACTTTCTCCCAGAGATTGGCAACTCCTTCGTACCTAAAAAGACGGAGAAAATGCCCTTTTAGCCCTTGTTTGACTAAGATTCTCACCTTTGCAAGAGGCAACACAAGAGCAATCGCTTAACTTCTATCTTCTCAATCCCCTGCGGCTGCTTTATATTTATTTATATTTCTTAGTTTTTGCATTAGTAAATATATACCCAGTATGTAAATTATTTTATGTAATTTTGCTTAAGCGAAATTGTAGTGACTAAGTTCTAAGATGATTAATCAACTTTGAATAGTCAAATAAAAATATAAGCATATTCAATGCTCGCCTACAGTTTGAGAATTTAATTTAGCACTATCTTTAGAAACAACTCGTTAGTAGTTCTTAGTACCTGTCAATAAATATTTATAAGAGAGTATATTTTTATACTAAATAAAAATCATACTATTGATAGATTTTTAGATGTTTGTATAAAAGCTAACACTTTTTTTACAAAAACGAATATATAGTTTACAAAAAGTAGCAAGCTCTGCTAGTTGGGATTAATTTTTATTGGTTTAGACCTCGAACATACAAATAAGCAACATCAAAGTTGAACGACTACTTAAGTGATTCATGGGCGTAAATAACATAGATGAGAGTTACTAATATCTTAACAACGTAAGAACTTGAGGACAATATATTATTGTTCAATCACCTCCATAATTGCAGAACTACAGAAGTTAACGTTATTTTTTATACAATTCGTCTTTAGAGTATCATTATTTGGCGTACCTTTAATCTAAATTATTGTAAAGGGGATATCGTGGTAAAAAACAATACAGAGTTGATGCATATTAAAAATCCGTCGGAGTCTTTAGAACGAGAAAAAGTGAACGAAAAATCGTTATTTGTTAAGCCTGTTGTCAATTTGCTTGGTTCTTCGGTAACTGCTTTGCCTTTCGACACACAAATAAAAACAATATTAAGCTGGGCAAGCAACCATGAAAGTAGGTTTGTTTGCATTGCCAATGTCCATATGCTAATGGAAGCTTATTGGAACTCGCAGTTTTCCCAGGTTTTAAATAATGCAGATATGGTCGCCCCCGATGGAATGCCATTGGTATGGATGATGAAACTGATGGGATTTAGACAGCAAAACCGCGTTGCAGGGACGGACGTTTTATTGGCATTGTGCCGATTAGCATCAAATCAAAACATCAGCATTTTTTTTCTAGGCTCGGAAGAAAGTATCCTAAACAAAATGAGGGTTAAGTTAAAGCAAGAATTTCCCAATCTAGAAATTGCTAACATGGTTTCATTGCCTTTTCGACCTTTAACGCCTACAGAAGATAAGGCGATCGTTCAAAAAATTAATGAAAGTGGAGCAGCATTAGTATTGGTATCTTTAGGATGCCCCAAACAAGAATATTGGATGTACGAACACCAAGGAAAACTCCAGGCAGTTACAATTGGTCTAGGGGGAGCTTTTCCGGTGCTAGCAGGAATTCATAAAAAAGCACCTGTATGGCTCCAAAATTTGGGGTTAGAATGGTTGTTCAGGTTAATTCAAGAACCACGTAGACTTTGGAAACGATATGCTCGCACCATGCCTCCTTTTGTTTGGCTAAGTTTGAGACAGTTAATAACTTTCAAATACCAATCTATAGGTATGCTAAAAACAGCAGAAAAAAGTTAATTACCTGTAAACAATTGCCAATAGTAGCCTTTATGCACTTTATCTAACTGAAAATAACTTTGTGAAATCAACAGAATATATAGATTTCCGCCAATACTTACTAGCAATCAAGAGACGTTGGCTACCAGCAACAGCCATTTTTACGTGTATCGTAGGGTTAGCACTGCTGAACGTGTTTTCACAAAAGCCCATTTATGAGGCTAAAGGGAAAATACTAATTAAAAAGTCAAGTAATGTTACTTCTGCCATAACACAGGGGCAAGAAATAGGTGGGTTGAGTGTTGTAGGCGCTCAGAGCGATCCTTTAATTACAGAAATAGAATTAATTCGTTCTGTCCCAGTTGCCCGTAAGACCATATCTGCGCTGAATTTGCAAGTCAAACCTCAGAAATTTCTAGAAGACCTCAAAATACTGAGAATAGGTAAAACAGACATACTAGAAATTTCTTACCAAAATTCCAATCCTAAACTAGCTGCTTTAGCAGTTAACGAGGTTGTAAACTTCTACTTGACTAATAACGTTACAGACAATCGCACGGAAGCTGCTACTGCTCGCCGTTTTATTGTCAAGCAGTTACCCAAAACCGAAGCTATTGTCCGTCAAGCAGAAGAAGTTTTGCGTAGGTTTGAAGAACAGAACAACATTGTAGATTTGGAAGGAGAAGCCAAATCGGCAGTAGAAGTAACTGCTAGTTTAGAAAATCAACTTAGCGCAGCCCAAGTACAACTTGCAGATGCAAATACCCAATCTCAAGCATTGCAAAATGATTTATTGGGTATGAATTCGCAACAAGCTGTAGTAGCAAGTTCTGTTAGTCAGTCGCCAGGCGTACAAAGAGCGCTAGAAGAATTACAACAAGTAGAAAGCCAGCTAGCAAACGGACTTGCTATTTATCAAGAGCAACATCCTAAGATAGTCGATTTAAGAAATAAAAAAGCTTCTCTAGAAAGTTTACTAAAGGGAAGAGTTGAACAGGTATTAGGTACTCCTACTAATCAACCTAGCAAAGATTTGCAGACGGGAGAACTAAAACAACAAATTACTTCAAATCTAGTCCAGATAGAGACAAGGCGCTTAGGTTTAGCAAGTCAAGTTTCTGCTTTATCTAATGTATTAGCAAACTACAAACAACGAGCTAATGTTTTACCAGGGCTGAAGCAGCGCAAAGGAGAACTAGAACGGGAAGTGACAGCAGCCCGGTCGACTTATGAAACTCTTTTGAGACGACTTGAAGAAATTAGAGTCGAAGAAAACCGAGTAGTAGGGAATGCTAGACTAATAGAAGTGGCAGAAGTTCCAGAAGATCCGGTTAACGCTAACGAAGAGAGAACCATAGCGCTAGGAGTTTTGCTAGGAATTTTACTAGCCATAGGTAGCGCTCTAGTTTTAGACGCATTAGATACTTCTATTAAGACTGTCAAAGAGGCAAAAGAGGTATTTGGAGGAACTTTGCTAGGAACGATTCCGTTATTTGGTAGAAAAGATTTAGATCGAGAGATACCAGTAATTGTGGCAAGAGATTTGCCTCGTTCATCTGTTAGTGAAGCATACCGAACATTTCAAGCCAACTTAAACTTTTTAAGTTCAGATAAAGAACTAAAAGTTGTGGTAGTAACAAGTTCTATAGCTCAAGAAGGTAAATCTACCTTATGTGCTAACTTAGCGGTAACAATGGCTCAGTCAGAGCGGAGAGTTTTATTAATAGATGCAGATACGCGCCAGCCTTCACAACACAAATTTTGGAATTTGCTCAATCAAGTAGGCTTAAGTAACGTTCTTGTTAACAAGGCAGATTTAAACATAGCAATCAAAAAAGTTATGCCTAATTTATCTGTCCTTCCGGCTGGAGTTACGCCTCCAAATCCAATGGCGTTACTTGAATCTAAGCGCATGAACTCATTAATTGAGAATTTTTCAGAAAATTATGATTTTATCATCATCGACACTCCAGCACTAGATATTGGTGCCGATGCAGCGATTTTAGGTAAAATCGCTGATGGTATTTTATTAGTAGTTCGACCTGGGACAGTAAATTCTGCCAGTGCCAACTCAGCTAAAGAATTTTTGGAGCAATCAGGTCAAAATGTTTTAGGTATAGTAGTTAACGGCATAAATTCTGACAAGAAAAATCACAGTTTTTACACCGCAAAAGAATCCTACGATGAGGAGGTAACACTATCTAAAAACCTAGCGCTTGGGTCTAGAAAAAATTAAAATCGTTATTTATTGGCTTGAATCTGTCTACCTTGAGGATATTTGAAAACAAGGAGAGTCCATAGACCTTAGAGCAATTAAATAAAACACAGAAAAGCGAAAATGTCAATTTTTGCAAAATGGCACAACAAAAAATCCTTTGCAATAGGCTTTTAAAGTCGCCACTAGGAAATACAAAAATTAAAGTTTAAATATGTTTAAGTCCTGGTTGTTAAGCTTTAGCCTATTGCTAGTAAGCCTTTCGCTAATGCAGTGTGAGCTTAAGCAGAAAGGGAACAATACTCAGATTAAAGAAGTTAATACTATTGGACAAATAGAAAAAGCGGGCAAACCCAGGCGGGCAAACCCAGATATTCAGTTTCCTGCGGATGCTGGCATTTTCAACGTAACTGGCTATGGAGCAAAACCTAATGATGGCGTAGACGACACCGCAGAAATCCAAGTAGCGATCGCTACAGCACTCAAATCTAACTCCCGCTATTCAGCTTTGCCGTTTATTTATTTTCCCAAAGGCACGTATAACATCAGCGACCAGCTAGAAAGCCGTGTTGGTATTGGCGGTTGGAGCGACGGCTGGCGAGCAGGAATGATTTTAATTGGCGAAAGTGGTAAGGGAACGGTACTAAAACTAGCAAATAATCTTGCTGATTTTTCTAATCCTAAAACACCAAGGGCAGCGATCAAAACTGGTTCGGAGAAGGATACTGAGTCTAATCCAAGTGGAGAAGGCAACCGCGCTTTTCGCCATTCCATTTACAACATGACTATTGACATCGGTCGTGGCAACTCTGGTGCAGTGGGAATTGATTATTTAGCTAATAATCGAGGTGCGATTGAAGACGTTACTATTCGATCGCAAAGCGGCGAGGGCTACGCGGGGATCTTGATGAAACGCTACGCTCCAGGCCCGGCGCTAGTGAAAAATACCAGTATCGAAGGTTTTGATTATGGCGTGTGGATCGACAATTACGAATACAGCATGACCTTTGAACACTTGACGTTAAAAAATCAGCAAATTGCTGGTATTTTCAACCAAGAAAACGTTTTGAACATTCGAGATTTAGTTAGTACAAACTCAGTACCAGCCATTGAGTCAGTAAGTAGTAACGGTAAAATTACGCTTGTAGATAGTAGTTTTAGTGGGGGTGATGCTGATAATTCGGCGATCGTCAGTAAGGGTAAGATGTTTGTTCGTAATCTTACTAGCACTGGTTACGGAATGGTTGTAGACGATCGCACCAAAACTAATCGAGATATCGCCAGTAAGTCTTTAACAACTGAAGTGCGAGAATATATTTCAAAAGAAGTAGAAAGCTTATCCGACAACCCACAAATGTATTCTCTATCCTTACCCATTGAAGAAACACCAGAGTTTCATAGCAATGACTTGGCTCAGTGGGAAAACGTTGTAGCTCATGGTGCTACGCCAGGCGATCGCGCCAATGATGATGCTAAAGCTATCCAACTAGCAATCGACTCCAACCGCGCGATTGTTTATCTGCCCAGAGGCGAATATCATATCAAACAAACAATTATCCTCCGAGGCAAAGTCCGCAAGCTCTTGGGTATGCAAGCAGCAATCAAAAAGAAAGAGGGCTTTAAAGGCAATACATTAATCCGTTTTGAAGGTAGCACTAATGCCACAATCATCGAGCATCTAAGAATTGGTGGAATTGTCGAACACGCTTCGTCTCAAACTCTCGCAATGCGACACGTAGATATTGGCGGCTATCGTAATACCCCTAAAGGCAAGGGCAAGCTATTTGTAGAAGATGCGATCGGCGCTCCCTATCAAATTAATAGTCCCCAGCAGGTATGGGCACGTCAGCTTAATGCTGAGTTTGGTAAAGTGCCGCTAATTCAAAATCATGGCGGCACGGTTTGGATTTTAGGGATGAAGACCGAAGGCAAGGTCACGGCGATTGAAACCGTAGGCGGCACAACGGAATTATTGGGAGCGCTATTATACCCGTTGCACAACGTTCCTGCTAGCATCCCCGCCTTCATTAACGATCGGGGGCGCGTGGCATTGAGCTATGCTATAAGCGGACAAAAGTACGCAGTACAAGTAAAAGAGCGTCGGCGCGATCGGTGGTACGAGCTTGATAGTAAAAACGCTCCTAGTCGAGGTGAAGGAGCAAGCGTACCACTGTATACAGGCTCTAGTTCTGATAACTGAGTTAAAGCAGTATTAATTCTAGCCACAAGTATCAATCACGATACAAAACAATAGAACCATTACCACGACCGGGAACAGCACTTTCTGTCAAGGTTTTGGAGACTCCGTTTTTTGTAGTCTGAACGTGGATTGTGTAATCTTGATTCGTGGCATCTGCGGCGGTTACATAAACAAAAGAAACTTGAGATTCATTGTTTACCATCGCTACGTCAGTAGGGGGAACAACATTACCATGTCCGGGATATAGCAAACCACCTAATACTTCTGTTTGTCCCCCTCCTTTTGTTTCTATAACCGTGTAGGGATCTTCTGTTTTGATCCCTAGTATCCAAAGTTTAGCTCCATTATTAATCAGCCGAGTGGCATTAGTAAATTCTGTATTTAATTGCCGCAGCCAAACCTTTTGACCTGGCGCAAATTGCCACTTGCCAATCATAACATTCTCGCCAAACAACGACCCTGCGCCAGCAGTACCTTGATAACTACCGTAAGCACAATCGCGCAAAACCAAGGTTTGAGTAGATGAATGCTCCCACACGCCTTTGACATTGAGTCGTTCGACGGTTACACCATCATAATTACCTGGCTCAAAGCGGATAGCAGGGCTAGGCATTGTTCGATCTACTCTAGGCTTGAAAAACGACTCCATACCAACAAGCTTTCTCACATTGTTTCGGATGCGAATCGTACTGCTGATGTTATAAACTCCCGTAGGAAAGTAAATCGTTGATTTGCCTGAATCTACCGCTTTTTGGATTGCTGCCGTATCATCATTGTTGTCGTCTGGCTTGGCTCCAAATGCTGTGACACTTACCCACTGGCTGACATCTTCAGAAAATGTTGGTGGATCTGCTATTGGCAAATTTAAGGATGTTTGTGGCGATGAAAATAAGCTTTTGAAGGAAGTGGAAGCAAATTCAGAAACCGTTGTACCTGCTAAGACAGTACCTTTGTTTTTGATCGCTGATTGATACCCTGTAGCAGTTATATTTCGTGCATATAACGTGCCTGTATTTTCTAATGCACTAACCGCCGACGAACCACCGCTAAAGTTGCCATCAATTAATGTTACAAAACCAGAACCGGATATATTTTTAATTACTGGTACAGAGTTAATACTCGTTAAACCCCGGATAGATAGCACGTTGTTTTTGTTAGTAATTCCAGCCAACTTTTGGTTGGTTAAAGTAACGTCAGTTCGGGATAAGAAAAGGAGGAGGCAAGTAAGCTGAAATGAAGTTAACGTATTCAGCGCCTCCATCTATGTCTAGTTTAGAAGCTTTATTTTGTGAGATTGATGATTTTTGCACTT
>JAHHGY010000096.1 GCA_019359635.1 Chroococcus sp. CMT-3BRIN-NPC107 | reverse complement strand
GGATGAAGCCATTTTTTACTATTCTCTCTGAGCCGCATTTTGGACAGCTTAACTTCCCCTCACTCATACAACTCTCTCTACATACTCTTTACACTTATCCTTACATATTTGGCACTACCGAAAATTCAAGGTTTAGAACAAGCAATTACTAAGCAAGTAGAGCAAATACATAGTTTAGAAACTCAGTTGCAAGCAGCAATGAAGCAAGCTCAAGATTTAGCCATGAGAGCTTTTGAAAACGCTTCTGGTAAATTTGCGGCTAAAAGCGAGTAAAAGCAGTATTTTTAGAACACTTTAGGAGGTTATTTGTGGTAGTTAAGAAACCAAGCGCTAAAAGCACGAAAGCAGAGATATTAGAGGCGTTTGATGAGTTGGAAAAAGAAAAATCAGAACTCAAGTCTCAAATGGATAAATTAGCTAAAAATCTGCCAGTTCAAACAACAAAAGAACAACCTATATTACCAATAACCAAAGAAGTTATGAATCAGTCTCAGTCAGTGCAACAAAAAATGAATTATACCATCGAAAGCCTCGCGAAGGTTCAGATGGGATTCGGAACGGCGGTTAGCGAATTATCAGAACAACTAACAACAAAAGCTTCAGGTTTAGAAAAATTACGCGGTGCTGTAGCTACAGAGATACAACAATTAGAAGAACTGCACGACTTAGAAATAACTACCGATACTTTAGATAATTTGATTCAATCCTACGAGCAAAACGCTCAGACTTTTGTAGAAGAAGTTAGCCTTAGAAAAGAAACCTTAGCTCAAGAATTTTTGCAGCAGAAAAAAACTTGGGAACTAGAGCAAGAAGAATATAAACGCTTATTAAAAGAAAGCTATGACGAGCGCAACAAAACAACCCAACGGGAAGCAGCAGAATATAAGTACAACTTAGAACTGCAACGCAAACTAAGCACTGATGAGTACGAACAAGTTCAAAACAAACTCAATAATGAATTAGAAGAATTTAGACAATTGCAGGAAAAGCAATGGCTAGAAAGAGAAAAAGCAGTTTTTGAACGCGAACAACAAGTTGCAGAGGCTAAAAATAAGGTAGAAAGTTTTGCTAAAGAGAAAGAATTAGCAGTAAAAAGAGCTACCGAGGAAGGGAAAGGCATAGCTCATTATCAGGCAAAGATTAAAACAGACTTGTATGCTAAAGACGTAGAAGGACAAAAGCGTTTTTACGAACAACGATTAGAATCTTTAGAGCAAACAATTCACAATCAAGAAACGCGAATTCAAGGGTTAGCAAGACAACTGGAATCAGCATTAAAACAAGTACAAGATTTGGCAGTAAAAGCAATTGAAGGAGCCGCAAATATTAATTCTTATCAGGCTGTAAAAGAGATTGCTATAGAACAAGCAAAAACCCAGGTAAAAAATAAGTAGATACTTACAATAAAAGGCGATTAAAAGTTGCTTTAATTCGCCTTTTGTGTATAAAGCTAAACTTTATGCCCAAGCTGAAGAACTTAAATTTTCTGGCGGTACATCTTGCCAACGTCCTTGTCCAACGGCTTGAATTGCCTGTTTGAGAGAGATATCTCCAGTATACAAAGCGCGTCCAACGATCGCACCCGTTACTCCCTGAGATTCTAGCGCTAGGAGGCTCAAAAGGTCGGTTATCGAACTTACCCCACCAGAAGCAATAATTGGAATAGATAGAGCGGCGGCTAATTCGCGCAATGCGTCTAAGTTTGGTCCCTGCAATGTCCCGTCACGGTGAATATCTGTATAAATAATCGTCGCTACCCCTAGTTCCTGCATCTGCTGGGCTAAATCGGTGGCTAAAACTTCCGAGGTTTCTAGCCAACCGCGAGTTGCAACTTTACCCTTACGAGCATCTATGCCGACAACAATTTGCTGGGGAAAGGCTTGACATAAATCGGCTACAAGTTTTGGTTGTTCGACAGCAATAGTGCCTAAAATTACTCTACTTACGCCTAAATTTAATAATTGCTCGACGCTAGAAAAATCGCGCAATCCCCCGCCTACTTGAACTTTTATCGGTACAGCTTGGACAATTTGCGCGATCGCTTGATGGTTAATTACTCTACCAGCTTTTGCGCCATCTAAGTCAACAAGATGCAGCATCGTAGCCCCTTGGTTTGCCCACTGCAAAGCTACTTCTACCGGGCGATCGCCATAAACTTCAAACTGAGCATAATCGCCCTGATACAGCCTTACACACGCCCCATTTAATAAATCAATTGCTGGAATTACGTCCATTTTTTAGTTATTTCCACAGACTTGTTTGAGGGTAGCAACAAAAGTAGGGTAAGAAATTGAAGCCGATTCCGCACCGTGAATTGTCGTTTTGCCTTGAGTGTTGAGCGCCGCGACAGCTAAACTCATAGTAATACGATGATCGCTATGGCTTTCAACTTCTGTTCCCGTTAAAGGTGTTCCGCCAGTAATTTCCATCCCGTCAGTTAATTCGGTAATTTTTGCCCCCATTTTATTTAACTGATTTGCCATAACTGTAATGCGATCGCTTTCTTTTACCCTTAATTCTTCAGCGTTAGTAATCACTGTAGTTCCCGATGCAAAAACGGCGGCTACAGCGAGGACAGGAATTTCGTCAATTAATCGGGGAATTAAGTCGCCAGAAATTGTACAACCGTGCAAAGAAGTAGCTCGTACTCGTAAATCGGCTACAGGTTCTCCAGCTACTACGCGCTGATTTTCTAAAGTTATATCTGCGCCCATCATTTCTAAAGCATCCAAAACCCCGGTGCGAGTAGGATTAACGCCCACATTCTCAATTAGTAGTTCTGAACCAGGGACAATGGAGCCTGCTACTAGCCAAAAAGCCGCCGAACTAATATCTCCAGGAACAATCACCGTTTGTCCTTGTAAAGTAGCTCCGCCTGTAATTGTGACGCTCTTAGTATCGCTGTCGGTGCTAATTTGCGCCCCAAAAGCTTGTAACATTCGTTCGCTGTGATCTCTTGACACCGAGGGTTCGGTAATAGTAGTTTGTCCCTCGGTCATCAATCCTGCTAGGAGAATGCAAGACTTGACTTGAGCCGAAGCTATGGGAGATTGGTAGTGAATTGGTTTTAGAGTTTGTCCTTGGACGGCTAAAGGCGCTAAAGTGCCACTCGCTCGTCCCCAAATATTTGCACCCATTTGCTGCAAAGGATTGACTACCCGCGACATGGGACGCGATCGTAAGGAATGATCTCCTGTAACCGTAAATACCCGCCCTGGATGAGACGCTAATAGCCCTAGCATCAATCTTAAAGTCGTGCCAGAATTACCCGCATTTAAAATATCTACTGGCTCTTGAAGTTGTCCTAAGCCGATACCTTTAACCCTTACCAGTTGAGTATTTAAGTCAGAAATTTCTGCCCCCATCGCCCGGAAGCATTCGGCGGTACTGCGGGGATCTTCGCCTAAAAGCAAGCCTTGAATTTGCGTTTCCCCTTGAGAAATTGCCCCTAACATTAATGCCCGGTGAGAGATAGATTTGTCGCCCGGAACTTCAATTTGACCTTGCAAAGAAACTCCAGAAACAGGCGGTTGAATAATCAAATCGTCTGTAAGTTGAGGAGTAGTTTCGACCGTAACTAAGGTTGCCGACATGAGGATAACTAGCGTGTGACTAAGCGGTTCTATCGTACCGTAGAAAAACAGTAATGTAAGTTAACATTCTTTCTGTGTTTTATTTATGCCTTTGCTCCCAAATCTGTAAATCTTCCGGGCGATCTACGTCTGCCAAAGGTGGTAAATAAGCAATTGCTAAATTGAGTTGTTGGGCAATAGCTACCGTTTGCTGCAATACGCGATCGCTTCCCCAACTAATACCTGTAAATAATTCTGGTATAAATCTACTCAAAGCAATTAAATAATAGCCCCCATCTATTGCCGAACCTAGCACTAAATCGCTACCAAGATGCAATTGTTGAAAGGCTTGAGCCATCAATTGAGGAGTTAAACCAGGGCAATCGCTACCAATAATTGCTACCGATGCTATTTGATTTTCAAAGGCAGCTATGAAGGCATTTGCCATTTTTTCACCCAAATCTCCTTCTCCTTGCGCTAGACAATCAAGCTCAAAACCTAGCCATTCTTGCATTAATTGTTTATTACCACCAGCAAAACGCACTTGGATAGAAACTGGGTAAAAACTCTGCAAAAATTGAACTTGGGCTAAAGTATATTCGGTCATTTGGCGTTGCAGCTTTGCCGCTCCCACAGATCCTAAGGCTGCGATCATTCGAGTTTTAGTTTTTCCTGGCTCTGGATAGCGAGTAAAAATGATTAAGCGTTTGTTGATAATTTTAGGTGATTGCAAATTATGTACAATTTAAAAATTTTTGCTATTGTAGCTACGAGTAAACTAATAGAAAATTGCCACTAAAAAATATGGTAATTTCGGTAGGTCTTGCTAAATGATAAATTAGTGGCGAGCAAGAAATGGAAAAAATAGTTGAAGTCTTACCAAGTTTAGAATTGCTAATCGAACGTAGTTTGGCAATTATTCTTGATCGCATTAGTACAGCTATTGCCGAGCGCGGATGGTGTGCGATCGCCCTTGCGGGTGGAAGTACGCCCAAACCCTTGTATGAAGCAATTTCACAGCAATCCTTACCTTGGGATAAAATTCATGTTTTTTGGGGTGACGAGCGCTACGTACCTGAAGATCATCCTGATAGCAATCAATTGATGGCAAGGATAGCTTGGCTAAATAAAGTACCGATCCCGGCTACCAATATCCACCCTATTTCTACTAATGAAGCCGATCCTAACGTAGCTGCAAGCAAATACGAGCAAGAATTGCTAGAGTTTTTTCAACTTTCTTCTGGAGAATTACCAGTATTTGATGTAATTTTGTTGGGAATTGGCGATGATGGACATACAGCATCACTATTTCCCCATACTGCGGCTTTGAAAGTGAGCGATCGCGCTGTTACATTAGGCAATAAGGACGGACAGCCGCGCATCACCTTTACTTATACTCTAATTAATCAAGCTCGTTGCGTAATGTTTTTAGTTGCTGGCTCTGGCAAAAGATCGGCTTTGGCACAAATTTTTGCCCCGGTTGCTGATAATTTTACTTACCCCAGCCGATTAATTGCACCCCAAGGTACGCTCTTTTGGCTCCTCGACGGGGCCGCAGGTCAAGAATTGTCCATAGAGAGCGCATAATGAAATAATTATTGCCATCTATTTACTTTTAGTTGGTAAATTGTCAGGCTAAAACTTAAATGGGGTAGGAATATGATCTTTCTCCCCGGCTCCTGTTTGAAAGTTGTTCTTTTCTTCATATCCCATTTATGATCGTCTGCCCTAACTGCAATCACTCCAACCCTGAAGGCGCACAATCGTGCGAAGCCTGTTATACTCCTCTACCAAGCATGACAAACTGTCCTAATTGCGGGTCAGAAGTTCAGTCTGATGCGACATTTTGCGGTCAGTGTGGTTCCAATTTGACTAATGCTAGTGTTGCTACAGAAGTAGAACCAAGTGTAGCAACCGATATTTCTTCGCCAATGCCCGATCTGATGGCTTTAGATCCCCTCGTACAACCAGAGCCTTTGGTAGCCAGCAATCAAACTGAAGCGATGCCTGTTCCCGCTACAGAGGTGATACCCCAAAAACCAATAATGTCGCCCCCAGAACCACCATCAAAACCAGAGCCTGTAGAAGCGCAGGTTGCTCCGGTAGTTCAACTTGAAATAACCCCACCCAATGAGATAGCGACGGCTAAACTAAGTTCTACAACTCAATTGCAGCAGCAAAAAGCGCGGATGCTACACATTCAAACTGATACATTAATTGAATTACCGCCAAATTTATCGGTACTACACATTGGCAAGCAAAACGATCGCATTCCCCCAGATGTGGATGTTTCTGGGTTTCCCAATTCAGAAATTGTGTCGCGGGTTCATGCCGATATTCGGGTAGAAGGAGATACTTACTACATTGAAGATGTGGGCAGCGCCAACGGAACTTATGTCAATAACCTGCCGTTGCCTCACGGTAATCGCCATCGCTTGCGTGCAGGCGATCGCATTGCACTGGGTAAGGGAGACTTAGTAACTTTCCTTTTTCAAATTTCTTAGTAACTTTAAAATACTGGCAACGTGATTACATTAATGCTTTTGCATCCACAAAACTCTACTCCAATGCAAAGTTGGAAATTTAACGACAAATCTCTGATTCGGATTGGCAGAGCAACAGATAATGAAGTTGTGTTGTATAGCTCGGTAGTTTCACGCTTGCACGTTGAATTACGAGAAAGTGATGGAAATTGGGAAATTATTAATAAGGGTGCAAATGGTACTTACGTAGATGAGCAACGTATTTCTCAAGTCCCTGTGGTAGACGGGGTTGTGATCAGAATTGCTCCTTCAGGGCCAAAGCTACAAATTCGATTTGGGGATGTGGTAACAACTTCGGAAACTGTCTCAGTTAAAGAAAGTTATGAGGTTGGAAAGGGATAAATAAAGGTAGATGCGATCGCCCTTGGCGCTACGCTTTGCGTAATCGCTTCTAGCACTACCCCTTGGGTAATCGCGCTTTAACGTTTTTGAACTCGCATCTACTATTTTTAACAAAAAAGTCAAAATCTGCCAAATCTAGCTCAATTGATTGAAAACAGGTAGGTATTAAGCATCTTACTAGCTAAAGCTCAGTTTAATGCTTGGAACTATAATTTATTAACCACAGCCTGCTAAATAAAACAATTGTGGTGGAATTGATGGAAATCCAAAAATCATTAAAAGTAGTTTCTCTGGGAATTGGTTTGACTCTAACGCTAGGTTCTGTGGTATATGCCGACCAATGCGCTTATACAAGCAAACAACAAGCCATAGCTGCACTGTCTCTCTTAGAAGAAGGTCAAATTATCTACGAATTGTGCGAACCTTGTGGCGATACTGTTCCTAAAGCCGTAAAAATAAATTCTGTTTCGGCGGGAACTGTCGGCTACGAATCTTTCTGGGGCGTAAAAGTTAATAATAGTAACATCGACTTAGCCTATACCTACATTGACGATCGCAATAACAAAAATAGAAAAGTAAACTTAGCTAACCTGGCAAGTTGCCCAGCCTCTGATGTTAGCAGTACGATTTTTTTATCTAAGCAACGGTAGCACCATAGCAAATATTAGCTTGTTTAAAGCGCTGCAAAACTTCCGCCAAGCGATCGCATTCTACAATTAAACTAATTCTGACATAACCTTCTCCTCCAGTTCCGAAGGCATTTCCCGGAGTAACTACTACTCCTGTTTGTTGCAATACTGAAAGGGCAAAATCTGTAGAACCCATCCCCATCGGACAAGGAATCCATAGGTACATTGTTGCTTTAGTTTTAGGAATATTCCAACCTAATTCTTTTAAGCCCTCAATTAAGAAATCCCGGCGGCGAATGTAGCGATTTTGAACCTCATGCAAGTAAGAATCAGGCAATTGCAAAGCAGTTTCGGCGGCGGTTTGCAAGGCGGCAAAAATGCCGTAATCTAAGTTAGTTTTTAGCGTCCTCAGTCCTTGAATAATATGGCGATTGCCCACCACGAAACCTACTCGCCAACCTGCCATATTGTAGGTTTTAGAAAGAGTATGAAACTCGACACTAATTTCCTTTGCGCCGGGAATTTCTAGTAAGCTAGTAGGCTGATAGCCATCAAAAGCTAATTCGGCATAACACAAGTCATGAACTAACAGAATCTCGTACTTGCGGGCAAAAGCAACAATATCCTCAAAAAATTCGCGGGGGGCGGTGGCAGCAGTAGGGTTGCTAGGATAGTTGAAATACAAAATTTTTGCTTGTTCGGCAACAGCGTCAGGAATTGCGGCTAAATCGATCAACCAATCATTTTCTGGCTTGAGAATTAGGCTGTGAACTTTGCCGCCAGCAATCAAAGGGCCGCGAAAATGGGCGGGATAAGCCGGACTTGGCACTAAAACTAAGTCTCCAGGATTAATATAAGCGATCGCTAAATGGGTTAATCCTTCTTTGGAACCAATTAAGGGTAAAGCCTCGCTATCGGGGTCGAGTTGAACATCGTAACGGCAATGATACCAGTTAGTAATCGCCCGACGAAAATTAGCCGTACCTTCAAAGGGAGGATAGCCATGATTTGCCGGATTTTGCATGGCAGCGATCGCTGCGTCTACAATAGGTTGGGGTGTAGCACCATCAGGGTTTCCCATGCCTAAATCGATTAAGTCTAATCCTTGCTCTCTAGCTTTAGCTTTTAATTCATCTAAACGCGCAAATACATAAGGTGGCAAAGATTGAATGCGGTTTGCGGGACTAATCCAACTTAAACTCATTTTTTGACCTCCTCATTGATGCAGAGATGATTGAGGGAGTCTTTGCTATTGGTAGGTGCAGTGGTAGACACCATTGCCGCCATAAGCTGCTCTAAAGCAACTTTAAAAGGCAGGCGATGAATGTCAGATTTTGGCGCTAAAGCAAGTTCTGCCGCTTGTTCTAACTCTTTTAACGTAATGTTTTCTAAACCTAAATCTGCTAGTTTTTGCGGCAATCCAATCTCTGTATAAAACTTTAATAGCTGTTGGCGAGAAGTAGCGGCTAATTGATTTCCCTGTACCATTTCTTCTAAACGCAACTGTACTAAAATTCCATAGGCAACTTTTTCGCCGTGAATGCTGCTATGTATTGGCAAGTGAGTTAGACCATTATGAACGGCATGGGCGGCTACAGTTCTACATTCCGCCCCTCCAAGGCCGCCAATTACCCCGGCAAGTAATACCGTTGCGTCTACCACCTCCTTCCATGCGGGGCTGCCCGTCGATTGCAAGGCGGCGGCAGACTTTTGAAACAAAATATCTCTTAAAACTCTAGCTTGCTGGACGGCAGAAATAATCAAAGTTCGCTCTGAGTTCCCGCTACTAACAGAAGCTTCGTACCATTTAGCGATCGCATCTCCAATTCCAGCGACTAATGTATGAGCCGGAGCCGTAGCGATTAAATCGTAATCGAGCAAAAGTAAGTTAGGGCAATTTTCGAGGCTAACATCGTACAAAAATGCCCCTTCTTCCGAATAAACGTTAGATAGCGCCGTCCACGCCGCACAAGTAGCCGCACTGGTAGGAATTGTAACTACAGGCAAATGACACTGATAAGCTAATAACTTTGCCGCGTCTAAAGCCTTACCACCACCAACACCAATAATCAAATCTGCTCTATGGGCTTTCACGGCTTCGCGCATAGTAGCTAAACTTGCTTCGCTACAATCATTGCCGTAACTTACCGTACTCGATGGAAGCTGCTGTGCTTCTAAAACTGGCTGCAAGCGCGGTAGCGTAGCATCTATTGTGCGATCGCCCCCCACAATGAGCGGACGCTTGCCAAGAGAGGCGATCGCGTTTCCGGCTTGTTCTAAAGTGCGATCGCCGCGTAATACTTTAGCTGGGGCGACACTAAGAGTAAAAATTGGAGATGTTGTTGAGGCTTGGTTCATCGACTTTTACGAGGCATCAGGTTTGGGTAATTGAGCAAATTTATCGGGGAAAATCTCAATCTGCATTTGGGGGTCTTCTTTATTCGTTAGACTCCGCTTGACTTGCCCGATATAAAGAGGCTTAGACATTCCTTTTTGGGGGTGAATAATCGTTCTAGCCCGAATAATTAGTTTATCTTCCTCTCGCCCCAATCGACCATAAGAATACAAGTTTCCGGCGGCTTGACGCAAGGTTGCCTCTAGCTCAGTTTCAGTAATGGTGGGCGCTACAGAAATCACCGCTTGATTTGACCCAGCATCGTACACTCTATCAAATTTGACCGCACCCGGTACTAATGTGCGACTAATGGGGACTAAGCTTAAAGCAAATAATCCGCCCGTTAGTACGCCAAAAAAGCCTGTAACGCCGACTAGCTGAAATCTAGCAGCCCATTTGAAACTAAAACCTAACACTGCTAAAAAAGCACAGAATAGGGTGATAATACCTGCCCATTGAGCGACAGTAAGAAAAGTAGCAGTAGTTGGCATTGACTTAATTTACTCGCTTTCGTTGCTGATAGCTTCTGCTTGGTCGTTTTCCAAAGCAGCTTTGATTGTATGCCAAGAGAGATTAGCACACTTAATTCTGACCGGAAATTGAGCTACGCCTTGCATAACATTTAATTTCCTTAATTCTTTGGGAAACTCGCCATTCCCTTTCATCATGCCTTGAAAGCGCTTCACCATTGCTAGGGCTTCGTCTATTTGTTTACCGCGTAAAGCATCTGCCATTAAGTCTGCTGAAGCCATAGCGATCGCACAGCCTTCGCCCTCAAACTTTACATCCTCAATTGTGTCGCCCGTCTCGTTTAGCTGTACGGTTAGTTCAATCGTATCGCCACAAGAAGGGTTATGTCCGCGTTGCTGCCTATGGATTGGGCTTGTTTGCCCTTTATGGCGCGGTTTTTTGTAGTGTTCTAAAATTACCTGCTGATACAGATCGCGGACATTGCTTAAAGCCATATTTGCATAATCAAGACATTATTCTTCTATCCTATCAGTCCCCTAAATTCGTAACAGGCAATTTATTTGTTGTTGTACTGATATAAAAAAGTTGTTTTACTTTGGAACGCAAGGTTTTTAGTTAATGGTTCAATAAATTATGGTTGTAGCTGTTCCGCAAGGGATGATTGTTTGAATTCTCAATAACTAAACCCTCAATCGAAGCTGCAATATTCAACCCTTTATCTACTGATACAAAGATTATAGAAGGCAAATTATGGGCGATACAAAGCATATTCACTGCACAAACTGCAAAATAAACTTTCATCTAACAGCGTTCTTCAATGATTGCGTCAGAAATTGGTTTACCTTGAACTTGAATAGGTTGACGGACTATTACATTGATGAGAAATTTTCTTAATTTGTCGCACTAATCCAGGATCCACCAATGCTTGATGGAAGGCAAATTGTTTAGCAGACTGTTCTTTATTAATAAGGCACTCTTGAACAGCTTAATTAGGCTGTTGTAACTCTACTGGTTCAAGAAACTGGAGTTTATTAAGCATTTGGCTCAGAATTGTCTGAGACATCAGTATTTACCTAAAACTAGGCTCATAATGATGTCTATTCCACACAGTTCAGCTTTGGAATCTTACAACTAATGCTTAAATACTGCCATTATTAATGACAAAAGGCAGCCAAACGCTATAGATATGTAGGCAGCAACACTCAGGTTTTGCCCTTACGGTTTGTTTCTGTCTATGAACCTATCCCAGTAATAAAATTCTGTTAATCCAAATGTGAATTGTTGCAAGGGAAATAAAAGCATTGAAACAGGCAGAAATTCTTTCCCACCGAACAACAAGCCTACGGTATTTCCTTTGAAA
>JAHHGY010000095.1 GCA_019359635.1 Chroococcus sp. CMT-3BRIN-NPC107 | reverse complement strand
GCGTAGTCAAAAAAACCAGAGCTAAGTTTCCGTCCAAGAAACCGATTCACAAGAGAGCAGGGGACAAACTCGAACCACTCACCTTTTCTATACTCAATACTGCTTAGACCTTAACCGAACCGTATTGCATCTATAAGGAGGTATTGTGGCAGTTTCTTCTTTCGATTCTCAACATCCGTCTAAGACATCAAATATTGTCAAGAGCGACCAGGCTGTGAAACCTCAAGGAATGCGTTTGCAGAGAACTCTAGGTGCTGTGGAAACTTGGAGCTTTGGTTTGACAGGTCATGTAGGCTGGATTGGCACTGCACCTGTACTCCACGCTGCTCTTGGTCCTAAAGCTTTTTGGGTATAGCTACCTGGCGTGATAGTTTCATTTTTGCTGAACTTTCAGGTA
Organism: Chroococcus sp. CMT-3BRIN-NPC107; assembly: GCA_019359635.1. Lineage (GTDB taxonomy): Bacteria > Cyanobacteriota > Cyanobacteriia > Cyanobacteriales > Chroococcidiopsidaceae > Aliterella. The sequence continues at coordinate 11,049 of JAHHGY010000095.1, read as the reverse complement.
CAGCGCCTAGCGAAAGCGTGGCCCAGTATGGCAGGAGGTACACCTAATTACGCATCAAGGCTGTTAGGCAAAGTACCCAAGTTGGGACCTTACGTAGCAATTGGCTATTTTGTTGGCTGGGCTGCGGCTCCAGTAGTATATGCGATCGTGCTGACAGATTTGATTAAGGTGAACCTACAACCTTTGGGTATCAACCCACCAGAAATGCTACTCAAAATTGGCTTTACGGCGATCGCTTATATCGTCGGGTTGAGCGGTATTCGTGCTTTGGCTATCTTGCAAGTATGTTTTGTCTTACCTGGAATAGCATTACTAATTGCCTTTTGCGTTCAAGGCTTGGGTTGGTTGGCTTTTGCGCCTGCGAGTCCCGGTCTTGTGCCTAGCAACTTATCGACTCTACCCAGCTTTGGGGAATGGGCAAAGTGGTTTTTCATCTCTACCTATTCTGTTTATTCCTGCGAAACGGCGGCTTCCTTCGTTGCTGATAGCAAAAAACCTGCTCAAACAGCAGGATTTCTGGGGATTGCGGCTTGGCTAATTCCTGTCATCTTTCTAGGTTGCTCTTGGGTAATGATGCAATCAGCACTACCTGCGGGAACAGGTAATGACGGTAACTTGTACCTAAACCTTGTGGCATCAGCCAAACCATTTTGGGGCGAATCGGCTTCATTTTTGGTTACAATTCTAATCGCAACTTGCTGCCTTGTGAGTAGGGCTACTACCGTTGCTAATACTTCCCGCGTACTATACCAACTCGCCTTAGACGGACATCTTTCACCTGTATTTACAGTTGTTTCCAAGCGGGGTGTTTTAGCACCTGCTTTATTATTTACCTTAATACTCAGTTTAATTTGTCTATTGATTGGCAATTTATCTGATGTGGTAACAGTTACAGGTGTCGGCTACTTAATTTCAATTATGGGATTCCATCTAGGATTGTGGCTGTATCGTCATAGGTCAGAGGTGCGATGGCCTTGGTTGTTACTTGGGTTTTTCATCGTCGAAGTTGTTGTGTTGGTAGTAGGATGCTGGCTTTGGAGTCCGAAAGACTTAATAATTGGACTGCTTTTTCCGGTGGTTATTTTGGCTGTAGACGCGGCTATTCGGCGGATTCCTTTTGCTCACGAACCAAGATGTTTTAGGTTTGCAAGTATTTGTGCCTTGATAGCATTGATTACTTGTGCTGTAACTATCGGTTGGGTTGTTAGCGCTAAATTACATACAGTTGTAGCTCAAGCAAACAACGATCTCTTAGTTATTTTGATTGCGACCTTGGCATTTATCGCAGTTGCGATCGCTTGTTGGATAACGTTACCTCAAATTGCGGCGATTGAGGAAGCGCGGGAAAAAGCAGAAAATCTGTTTTACAACGCTTTAGATGCCACTTTGATTTTGGATAGTCAAGGTAGAATTACCCAAACCAACTTAGCGGCGGAAAGATTATTTGAGATAAAAAGTCAAGATTTGGTTGGTTACCGCTTGAATAAACTAATTTCTTTACCAAGTACGCCGGATGAGTGGTCCGTTAGAAGTCAACTTAAACTGATCCGTAAAGGTGTACGTTTGCTGGAGTCTACGGTTTCACAACGCACCAATCAAGGCATACAAGAATACATTATTACTCTACGCGATATTAGCGATCGCGGGCAGGCTATTGGCTAAGGTTTAATAGTTTTCAAATTAAAGGGAGTAGCAGCAATTAATCCTATCTACTCCCGCTCTAACTAAAATATTTCTCCTAAGATCGACAACGCCCTTGTAGGGGCGTTTTTCTTTTACACTAGCTCCGACGAGGTTTCTATACTGGGCTGCATTTGGGGCTGGAACTGGAACAACGAGTAGACAACATTGCGATAAATATTTGTCATCATATCGAGGAACAGTTCGTAACCTTCGCTCTTGTATTCAACTAAGGGGTCTTTTTGACCGTAACCACGCAAGCCAACAGATTCGCGCAACGCATCCATTTGTTGCAAGTGTTCGCGCCACAAAGTATCAATTTGCTGCAAAATAAAGAACCGCTCGGCTTGGCGCATTAGTCCCGGCTGAATTTGGTCAACTTCCGCCTCTTTGATGTCGTAAGCAATCCTAACTTGCTCGTGCATGAAGGTTTTAATCTCAGTAATAGATAAATCCTCCAATTGATTCGGCTCTAAATCTGCTAGCAAGTAGACAAACTCTTTAACCTTGCTAACTAAAGTCACTAAATCCCAATCTTCCGAAGGTAAATCTGGATTGATGTAGTAATCAACAACGTCATCCATAGTTTTTTCGGCATACTTGATTACCTGTTCCTTCAAGTCTTGTCCTTCCAAAACTCGACGACGTTCGGCATAAATAGCACGACGCTGATTGTTCATTACTTCATCGTACTCAAACACCTGCTTGCGGATGTCGTAGTAGTAAGTTTCAACCTTTTTCTGAGCGCCTTCTAAACTACGGGTAAGCATTCCCGATTCAATCGGCATATCTTCCTCAACTCGGAACATATCCATTAACTTACCAACGCGATCGCCCCCAAAAATTCGTAACAAGCTATCTTGTAAGCTCAGAAAAAACTTTGTCGAACCAGGGTCGCCTTGTCTTCCTGCTCGGCCGCGCAACTGGTTATCTATCCGCCGCGATTCGTGGCGCTCGGTTCCAATTACGTGCAAACCGCCTAACTCCACCACTTCTTGATGTTCGGTATTGGTAAACTGCTCGTATTCCTGTTTAATTTGGTTGTAAGCTGCCCGTAAGCGTTGAATTACGGGGTCTTCAGTGGGTGCTTTTTCTGCCGCGACTGCTACTAAGTCCTCTGCTTCCAATTCAGGCATACTCCGCTCTCCGTAGTTTTGTACGGCAAATTCTACAGCTTGCTTGAGCATCTGCTCGGTTTCTTGAGATAGCTGAGTTGGGAAAATTTGCGGCGATGCTTTCCAAGATTTGATTTTTTTGCCAGGTACAAAGCCTTGACCGCTCGTACTGCTACTTGCGGGTAATCCTGAAGCTTGGGTTATGCCAAAAACGTCCTCATCTTCGGGTAAAACAATGCGAGGCATAAAGTATTCTCTTAACTTCAACCGCGCCATATATTCGGAGTTTCCACCCAAAATAATGTCTGTCCCTCTACCCGCCATGTTGGTCGCAATAGTGAGCGCTCCTCTGCGTCCAGCTTGAGCGATAATTTCTGACTCTCGCTCGACGTTTTCGGGTCTAGCATTGAGCAAGTTGTAAGGGATTTCTAGCTGATTTAGTAACGTGCTGAGATACTCAGATTTTTCAACGCTAGTAGTTCCCACCAGTACCGGACGACCGAGACTGTGCATCTCAGCGCATTCAGTGGCGATCGCCTTCCATTTTCCTTCTTCGGCTTTAAAAACTACATCCGACAAATCTTTACGGCTACGGGGTCTATTTGTGGGAACAATGGTTACTTCTAGCTTGTAAATTTTTTCAAATTCTGCTTCTTCAGTTTTTGCCGTCCCAGTCATTCCGGCTAGTTTATCGTACAGCAAAAACAGATTTTGGTAGGTAATTGTCGCCAAAGTTTGAGTTTCTGGTTGAATTTCTACCCCTTCTTTAGCTTCAATTGCTTGGTGCAATCCATCACTCCAACGCCTTCCTGGTAACACGCGTCCGGTAAATTCATCGACGATTACTACTTCATCATTGCGGACAATGTAGTTGACATCGGTGATAAATAATTCTTTAGCTTTTAAAGCATTAAAAATATAGTGCGCCCAAGGATCGTTGGGATCGAATAAATCTGTAACTTCTAATAGTCTCTCAGCTTCGGCGAAACCTTCATCAGTTAACAGCACATTACGAGCTTTTTCGTCTACCTCATAATGATCATCTTCGCCTTTTTTCAAAACTGCGGCTATTTGGGCGGCTTGGACGTACTTTTCTGTGGGACGCTCTACTTGACCAGAAATAATTAAGGGTGTCCGGGCTTCGTCTACTAAAATAGAATCTACTTCGTCAATTATGCAATAGTGCAAAGGACGTTGCACGACATCAACAATGGAAGTAGCCATGTTGTCGCGCAAGTAGTCAAAACCTACTTCGCTGTTGGTTACATAAGTTATGTCGCAATCGTAATTTTTTTTACGTTCCGATGGGCCCATTCCTTGCTGAATCAGCCCGACACTCATCCCCAAAAAGCGGTGTATTTGTCCCATCCACTCCGCATCTCGGCGGGCTAGGTAATCGTTGACGGTAACAACGTGAACACCTCTACCTGTAAGAGCGTTGAGGTAAGCGGGAAGGGTAGAAACTAAAGTCTTTCCTTCTCCAGTTTTCATTTCGGCGATTTGTCCTTTATGCAGAATCGTACCGCCCAATAATTGCACGTCAAAATGTCGCAATCCCAAAACGCGCTTTCCAGCTTCTCGAACTACCGCAAAGGCTTCAGGAAGTAAATCGTCTAAACTTTCACCTTTAGCAAGGCGTTGTTTGAATTCAGCAGTTTTACCAGTTAGTTGCTCGTCAAAGAGGACTTGAATCTCCTCTTCTAAAAGGTTAATTTCTTTAACTAATGGTTGGAATTTTTTGAGCTTACGAGCGTTAGGGTCGCCCAGCAAGGTTTTTAGCATGGCAGGTAAATATTTAGAATATATGTTTATTTGTCGGGAGTTATCAAAACTCTCAAGTTGTGCAGCGTATTAAGGCTAAGTTGCTGGAACTTCATTCCTCCATTTAGAAGCTCACTTGTTCCAAATTAGGAAACTACACTAATCGTATCATTTCGACCTTGGCTAGGACTGTAGAGGGATGCGAAGTCTTTTTTGGGGTAATTACTGCCATTCGGCGCTTAAGGTGCGGAAATTGTACTCGCTTACGCCCACATGACAGCCAGCACAGCTACTCAATTCTAGGGGACGAGGTAGTTTTACTTGCGGATGCAATGCCTTAAAGTACCGAGATTCGCTAATTCGGTAAGGTATTTCTTCTTCATCTTTGAGTTGCGATCGCGAAAAAATTTGTAAGTATTGCCAAACTATTAATCTTGCTGGATCAACTAAAGGTTTAATAGTTACGCCGTAGTGTTGAGAATCTTGTAATACTCTTTGCCAAGTTTGGGAAGGTAGCACCGCCGGGGGTATCCCAATATGACAAGTGGCGCAGTTTTCTAAATATAATTCTTGCCCTAATTGATAGCGCTCAGGAACTACATCAACGGTACCTATCTCCTCGGTAGGTACTGGTTGGGCGCTGGTAATGGTTGCAAGTCCCCAACCCATTGCCAAACTCCACAGCAAAATTAGTAGCAGTAAGAAAAAAGGCGATCGCGTTTGGGATTTAGGGCGGCGTTTTAGTTTTATTTTAGTTGGCATACTCAATACTTACAGGCATTGCTGAATACTACTATGCAATTAATAAGGAACTACGATCAACCCGTGTAATTCAGCAACTTTTCTAATCTCTGTCCTCAAAGCCTTATGACTCAAAGCCATTACATCATTAGGTGAACAATTTAAGGCATCTGTAGCTCTTTCATATAAAGCTACAGATCGTTCGCCATTGTGGGCATTATTATAGATAATTCCATCAACTTTAGTATATACGTGGCAATTTTCGTAGAAATAGCGCGACCAACTTTGACTAATATCTCTTTGGGGAACGCTGGAAAGAGCTACAACTGTCCCATTTGCCATTGCTGGAGTTCCGCACAAATCGAGTAGACTTAAAGGGCGCTTAAGTTCTACCAATGCAACGCAGTAATTACCAACGTCTATAGTTCTTTTGTCTCCAAAAACTTCTACCAAACAGCAAGATAAAGTAAAGCCTGTGTAGTAAATCCCACGTTCTTCATCCGTTGCTGGCGCATCCTTAGAATATCGTTGATGATCGAACCTTGCTACCGGGCCATAATGACGAAAAGTTAAGGGCTTGATGTTGTATCTTGTGGGATCAAATATCCTCACAAGACACTCACCTTCGTCGATGGAATATAAAACAGGCTTACTAGGTAGTATTTTAGGAGGCGGTGGCGCAATTTCTACCAACTACCAAGTCCCCAAAGCGATCGCTTCCTTAAGAACTTTTGCCTTTAAACCTTGCTTGAGTGCTTCTACAGGTGTAAGATTCTCTAAGTAACAGTTCGGTGAAACTAGCCAATTAAGTTTGGTAAATTCCGAGCCTTCAAGAGCTTTTAAAACCTCTGGTAAGCCGTCAATTACTCCATCTGCGCCGGATGGGTCGAATTGCCACGATGGAAACTTCCATACACCGTTATCTTTAACGGCTAGGAGTGATTTATTATTCATGCGATCGTGGGGAGTTTGGCGAGTTGTACCTAATAACTCTGCAACTGTACTAGCTGTCAAAGAATTTTGTAATAACTCTTTTCTTTTATCAAAGTATCGCATCAGAGAAGTTATCTCTAAAACTACGGCATCTTGTTTACTATACTGTCGCCCAGTTAATTTAAGTGCTAACGCAGATTCTTCCTCAGAAATATCTGATGTATTTAAAACGGCATCTATCGCTTTAGTCATTGTTTCAATTTCTAAACCATCAAGCTCTCCAGCTATACCTTTAATTAGCCTTACAAGAGCCTCCGTTGCTGCAAGTCGCCGATCAATCTTTACTTCATCTATAAGAGGTTTTGATTTAATTCGATCTTTACGCTCTTTAACTGCCATACTCCAACCTCTGTGTAAGAGATGTAAATATATTAGCAAAAACGTAAGAAATGTCAAGTATATCGCAAGTAGATTTAAGGAATAGAAACTTGGCGTAATAACTTCTCGATTACCGTTTTAGCTTTGCGTCCCCCGGATGGTATCAAGCGATGACTGAGGATGTGAGGCGCGAGTAGTTTAATATCATCGGGAATAGCATAAGTGCGATCGCACAAAAAAGCCAAAGCCTGAGTTGCTCTTTGCAATGCGATCGTACCGCGAGGACTAACACCAAGAGCGATTTCTTCATCTTCTCGTGTCGCCCTAACTAAATTAAGAATGTATTGCTGCAAAGAAGTTTCAACTTTAACTTGGCTGCATAGTCGGCGTAATTCTTGCACCTCCTCCAAACTAATACAAGGTTGTAAATCTTCTACTTTTACACCCGCTTGCAAACGTTCCAACATTTGTAATTCTTCGCTTTGGCTGGGATAACCTAAAGTTAAAGACAAAATAAACCGATCCATTTGCGCCTCTGGAAGCGGAAATGTACCTTGGTATTCGATGGGGTTTTGCGTCGCAATCACAAAAAAGGGCGTGGGAACTCGGCGAGAAACACCGTCAACCGTTACTTGTTGTTCTTCCATCACTTCTAGCAAGGCTGACTGAGTGCGAGGCGTAGCACGGTTGATTTCGTCTACTAATAAAATATTTGCAAATACAGGCCCAGGGAGATATTCAAATTCGCCGCTTCTGGGATTCCAGATATTAGTTCCCGTGATGTCAGTAGGAAGCAAATCTGGGGTACATTGCAGGCGCTGAAACTTGCCATCTATAGAACGCGCTAGAGACTTCGCCAGCAGGGTTTTACCCACACCAGGGACATCTTCTAGCAAAGCATGACCGCCACTAAGCAAAGCTACTAAAACTAGGCGAATTGCTTCTGATTTACCAACAATAGTACGACCGAGATTTTGAGTTAAGGTGTCGAGAAGCTGTCTCACAGTAAAGGTGAAGTCTCCAATGTAGCTTTTGCGCGATCGCAATCTATTTTAATCTGGTTTTTTAATGCGTCTAAAGACTCAAATTTTTGTTCTGGACGTAAAAACTGTTCTAGTTGTACAGCAACTACTTTTCCATACAAATCCCCAGACCAATCTATCAAATATACCTCTACTGATTGATTTGTCCCGTTAACTGTGGGACGATTGCCAATATTCATTACTCCCGCAACGGACGATTTATCCTCATCAATGTAAACTTTGACAGCATAAACTCCGTTCCTGGGTACAAACTTTTCCATTGGTAGGTCAATATTGGCTGTAGGAAAGCCGATAGTTCTACCTAGCTGCTTGCCTGCAACTACCGTACCTGTAAGACTGTAAGCTCGTCCTAGCAAGAGTTTGGCGCGGTCTGTATTGCCTTGTTCTAAAGCTTGGCGAATGGCAGAACTACTAATTCTTTCGCCTCCGCAAGTATGTAAAGGTACAATTGTTGTCGGAATACCATAGTTAGATGCGATCGCACTTAAATCGGTAACAGTACCAGTACGCCCTTTACCAAAGCAAAAATCTTGTCCGACACTAATAGAATGCGATCGCAATTGTTGCACCAAAATCTTTTCTACAAACTCTTGCGGACTCAAACAAGCAAGTTCCCTGTCAAAAGGTAATAATACAAGTTGTTCTACCCCCAATCGCTGCAACTGTTCTACCTTCTCGCTTTGAGGCGTTAGCAAACTGCGACGCTTTCCAGTAAAAAATTCTTGGGGATGGGGATTAAAAGTTACAACCGTAGAAACTGTTTCCCCTTGTTTTTGTTTGGCAGGTTGAATTACCTGCTGATGCCCGCGATGTACGCCATCAAAATTTCCCAGGGCAACAGCAGTAGGTTTTAAAGCTTTAGTCAGAGAAGAAGTAACCCACACCTTTACATCTTGCCATAAATAAAGAAATGTAACGCCAATTATGGACAAGGAAAATTAAATTTCTTGTCGGCTAACTGGCTTAATTTAGAAGCATAAGTAAGGTTATATTGCAAGGGGGTAACGGTAATATAATTATTCCGAATTGCCTCAACATCAGTGGGTACATCGGCAAGTATAGGTTCAACTTCAACTTCTTCTAAGAGTTCGCCAGCTAACCAATAGTAAGTTTTACCGCGAGGATCGACGCGCTTTTCAAACACATCAATGTAGCGACGGATACCCTGACGTGCGATCGTTACTCCAGCAATGTCTTTAGCAGGTATGGCGGGAACATTAACATTAAGTAGCATTAAATCTAGAGGTGAAGTTGCAAGTTGCGCCAATAAACTAACAGCAAAATCCGCCGCAGGTTGAAATTCAGAGATTGTGAAGCTAGTAAGACTCATTGCAATACTGGGAATTCCCTCAATTGTTCCTTCCATTGCTGCCGAAACCGTACCAGAATAGAGAATATCTGTACCTAAATTGCTACCTTGATTGATGCCCGAAACCACAAAATCTGGGGGACTGTCTAGTAATGCCCATAATGCCAGCTTAACGCAGTCGGAAGGAGTACCAGAACAAGCCCAAGCTTTGATACTAGGATGAAAAACATCAGTAACGATTTCTGCGCGAATGGGTTGATGCAAAGTTAAGCCGTGTCCGGTCGCCGATCGCTCTCGGTCGGGACAAACTACAGTAACATCATGATTGGCAGCAGCTAAAGTATTGGCTAAACTGCGGATTCCTGGGGCAAAAATACCGTCGTCGTTGCTAACTAATAATTTCATTTAGAGTAAAAATTTATAGAACTATGAGCAATTTAGAGGAACAATTAGAAGCACTACGCACAGCAGCCAAAAGCGCGATCGCCAATGCCGATAGTTTAGAAAAAATAGAAGAACTTAGATTAGTTTACCTCGGTAAGAAAGGCGAACTATCGTTATTATTGCGGGAAATGGGCAAACTCAGCGCTGAAGAACGTCCTGTAATAGGTGCGATCGCAAATACGGTTAAAGAAGCTGTGCAAACAGAATTAGACAGGCGGCGGGAAGATTTGCAAGCAGATTTAATTGCAGCGCAACTAGCTGCCGAAACTCTAGACGTAACTATGCCTGCCGTTTACCGTCCTTTAGGGCGTGTTCATCCCCTAAATAGCACCATCGACCGCGTGTTAGATATATTCGTCGGGCTGGGCTATACCGTAGCCGATGGGCCAGAAATGGAAACAGATTACTACAATTTTGAGGCGCTAAATTTCTTACCCGATCACCCAGCGCGGGATATGCAAGACACGCTATATTTGCCCGATGGTAATTTATTGCGGACTCATACCTCAAACGTCCAGATTCACTACATGGAAGACAACGAGCCGCCAATTAGAATTGCTGTACCGGGAAAATGCTACAGGCGCGATACCGTAGATGCGAGTCACGCGGCGGTATTCCATCAAATTGAAATTTTAGCGATCGATGAAGGGCTAACTTTTACCGATTTAAAAGGAACAGTTAAAGAGTTTTTGCAACAAATGTTTGGCGATGTCCCCATTCGTTTTCGGGCGAGTTATTTCCCCTTTACCGAACCTTCGGCGGAGGTAGATATGGAATGGAATGGTCGCTGGCTGGAGGTTATGGGTTGCGGAATGGTCGATCCAAATGTTTTAAAAGCTGTAGGCTACGATCCGGAAGTTTATACCGGATTTGCGGCGGGAATGGGTGTTGAACGCTTGACTATGGTATTGCACCAAATTGATGATATTCGCCGCTTTTATGCCAGCGATTTGCGCTTTTTACAGCAGTTTTAAACCGCCTTTAACGGCAATTATCGCAATGTCCGCAACGGGTATTTGCGGCTTCAGTGGTAAAACCGAAAGCATTTAAGAGAAATTGCCAGCGACATTGTTTAGTTGTCAAGTATTTAACCATTTGTTGGGTGGCAGGGAACTATTTAGGAGGTTGAATTAATACAGGTGGGTGGATTTGGTAATGAAAGGGATCTAAAAACTCTAATTGATTACTGCTAGCAAGTAGAGAAAGCGCGATCGCATTTCCTGAATTAACTTCTCCTTGAATCGGCAGTTTTTGGGCGAGTTTTTGGGCGCTGGTGTAGTGCGATCGCATTTTTTCCTCAAAAAACCTCTGTCTTTGTTTGTCTTCTGGATCTAGCCACCCTGTAGGTTCGCTAGCAAGCATTAAAGCGATGCTACCCTTTCCATCTCGTCCCGCGCGTCCAATTTCCTGTACGTACTCCGATAGTAATAATGGCGCGTGAAAATGCACCACCCAACGGACGTGGGGCTGATTTATCCCCATTCCAAAGGCGGAAGTACAGATAACGAAAGGTATTTTGTTCAGGGGGCGACAACATAGCTAAAGTGCTTGCTGAATCAAAGTCATAGCTCTCAAACCTCGTTGATAAAATGGCTGCTTATTGCGAACAGACCCCATAAGTTCTTCCACCCATCCTTGACACATT